>JBDLJL010000086.1:0-22727 GCA_039714415.1 Bacteroidota bacterium | reverse complement strand
TCTTTTACCTATTTTGCAAATAAGGTGAAAAGTGATGCGGTTGAATATGCAAAAAATGATCCTCTAAAAGAAACTGCTTATCTTGATTCAATTGCAGGAGAAGGTGTCTATAATTTTTTATGGATTAGGAACTATACATTCAGGGAATGCCAGGAAAGAGAAATTAACTTAGGGCTTGACCTTAAAGGTGGGATGAACGTTATTCTTGAGGTTTCAGTAGTGGATTTGATCAGGTCTCTTTCAAATAATAGTCAGGATACAATTTTTATTAAAGCTTTAAACAGAGCTAAGAAACTTCAGGAAAATAGCCAGGAAGATTTTGTAACATTATTTGGCCAAGCCTTTAATGAGGTTGCACCAAAAGGTGCACGTCTTGCAGCCATTTTTAATACGATTGATCTACGTGACCGTATTAATTATAATTCAACAAACGACGAAGTCCTTCAAATTATCCGCACAGAAACAACGGATGCGATTGATAACTCATTCAATATTATCAGGACCAGGATAGACCATTTTGGTGTTAGTCAACCAAATGTTCAGAGATTGGACGTCGCAGGTATGGTTTTAGTTGAATTACCTGGCATAAAGGATCCTGCACGTGTACGGAAACTTTTACAGGGAACGGCTAATCTTGAATTCTGGGAAACTTTTGACAATACGGAGATTTTTGAATCTTTACGTGCAGCTAATGATAAAATTAAAGAAATTACAGTTATAGATGAAAATTTAGAAGTAAATGACTCTACTCTTAGTGATGAGCTTATAGCTGAAGAAGTAAAGGAAGATACTACTGGGCTTTCTTTATTGGACGAAATAAAAAAAGATACCACTCAAACTGAAGATGTTGATGATGCATTTGTGCAATTTGAGAAAGAAAATCCTTTATTTGCTGTTCTAAGACCAAGTTCTGATCGTAATGGCCAATTGCTTAAAGGTGCTGCTGTTGGTACATCACATGTGAAAGATACTGCAAAAGTTAATGAATATCTAAATTTAAAGCAGGTTAAAGAAATTTTGCCAAGAAACCTGAAATTATTATGGGAAGTTAAACCTGTTGATTACAAAACAAAAGGCGAGTATTTCCAGCTAATAGCTATAAAAGTTACAAGTCGTGATGGTTTACCAGCACTTGGTGGTGAAGTAGTTACAAATGCCCGTGACGAGTTTGGTCAAAACCAGGCAACTTCTGAGGTTTCCATGAGCATGAATGCTGAAGGTGCACAAAAATGGGCTAGGATTACCAAGGAAAATATAGGAAAACAAATAGCCATTGTTTTAGATAATTATGTTTATTCATATCCAGTGGTAAATAGCGAAATTAAGGGTGGTAGCTCTTCCATTTCTGGTAATTTTACCGTAACAGAAGCAAAAGACCTTGCTAATATTTTAAAATCCGGTAAACTGCCAGCACCAGCCAAAATAATTGAGGAAGAAATTGTAGGTGCATCACTTGGTAAACAAGCTGTTAATTCAGGTTTGTTATCATTTGTGATTGCATTTGTGGTTATTCTTCTTTATATGATTTTTTATTACAAAACAGCAGGTTATGTAGCTGATATTGCACTTATCGCAAACATATTCTTTATTTTTGGAATATTGGCATCACTGGGCGCAGTACTAACACTTCCAGGTTTGGCCGGTATTGTTCTTACAATAGGTATGTCGGTTGATGCTAACGTGCTGATTTATGAAAGAATTAGAGAAGAGTTGTCTCTTGGTAAAGGAATTAGGATTGCAATTTCTGATGGTTATAATAATGCTTATTCGGCTATACTTGATGCAAATATTACTACATTCTTAACGGCTATTATACTTTTTATTTTCGGCCATGGCCCGATAAAAGGATTTGCAACTACTTTAATGATCGGTATATTAACTTCTTTATTCTCAGCCATTTTTATTACCCGTTTGGTATTTATGTGGTTGATGGACGGCAAGAAAAAAGTTAGTTTTTCTACCAAGTTAACGCAAAATGCTTTTAAAAATCTGAATATTGATTTTATTGGTAAAAGAAAAATCTTTTATGGTATTTCTGCTATAATAGTTCTTGCGGGTATTATCTCTCTTGCTACCAAAGGTTTGAATCAAGGTATTGATTTCAAAGGTGGGCGTACTTATGTAGTGAAATTCGAAAAGGATGTTAATACAGTTGAGATAGCAAAAAACCTTACTACGTTCTTCGATGGCAATGCTCCTGAAGTAAAAACGTATGGTGGAAACAATCAGGTTAAGATCAGTACTAAGTTTTTGGTTGATAACGATGATGCTAATTCTGACAGTATTGTAGAAGCTAGGATATATGAAGGCTTACAACCAGTTTTGGGTGAAGATGTTTCTTATGAAAAATTCATAAGTGAATACAGGCAAAGTTCACGAAAAGTGGGGCCTACAATCGCAGATGATATCAAAATTGCTGCTGTTTATGCCATTATTTTCTCATTAATTATCATGTTTATCTACATATTCGTGAGGTTTAAAAACTGGCAATTTGGTATGGGTGCTTTTGTGGCATTAATACATGATGTTTTAATAACCCTGGGTTTGTTTTCTGTTCTTTATGGAATGTTGCCATTCTCATTAGAAATTGACCAGGCATTTATTGCTGCCATCCTTACTGTGATTGGATATTCATTGAATGATACTGTGGTTGTATTTGACCGTATTCGTGAGTACATTCGGGAACATAAGCGCGGTGAAAGAAAAGAGCTTTATAATGCAGCACTTAATAGTACTATTAGTCGTACTTTTAGTACCTCGTTGAGTACCTTCTTCGTATTGCTTGCCATATTTATTTTTGGTGGTGAAGTGATTCAGGGATTTGTATTTGCCTTATTAATTGGTGTTGTAGTTGGTACTTACTCATCTCTTTTCATTGCTACACCAGTTGTATATGATACAATTAAAGTGACAGAAAAAGAAAAAGTGGATGACAGTAAACTGTATAAAGGCGGGAAAAAGAAAGATAAAAAATAAGATTTTAGAAGAAATATGAGAGCAAATAGCTCAATTGAATTAAAGCCACTGCAATTTGTAGTGGCTTTAATGTTTAGTATATTTGTGACTTAAATTCAGATAGTAATTTAATTGTTATGATAACAAACTTATTATTTATTAGTGGAGCAGAAATATTTATTATTCTTATTTTTATTCTACTCTTGTTTGGTTCTAAAAAAATTCCTGAAGTAGCAAAGGGACTTGGAAAAGGTATGAAGGAATTCAAAAAGGCTACCGATGAAATTAAAAAAGAAATTACCGATACTGATATTGTAAAAGATGTTAATGATATTAAAAAGAATTTGAAAGGATAATGGATTACATAATTTTCATTCTTGGTCTTATACTTTTAGTCATTAGTGGCAAATATCTGGTAGAGGGAGGAGTTTCTATTGCTAACCATTTTGAAATTCCTACCATGATTATTGGTGTTACCGTTATTGCATTCGGTACATCTGCCCCAGAGTTGTTAGTAAGTATTCAGGCTGCACTATCCGGTAGTCCTGAAATTGCTTTTGGAAATGTTATTGGTTCTAATATTTCAAATGTAGCTTTAGTGCTGGCATTTACCGCAATTTTAATTCCAATTCCTGTTCAGCAAAATGCTTTACGCCTGGACTGGCCTGTTATGATGGTGGCTTCAGTTCTTCTTTATCTGTTTACTCTTAATGATATATTAGGCTTTTATGAAGGTTTAATATTGCTTGTCTTATTAATGGCATACCTTTATTATTCTGTTAACAAAGCAAAGAAAGGAACTGCTAATGAACAGGGTGATGAAGATAAAAAACCGCAATACACCCTTGTTGTTTCAATAGTTGTTGTAGTTGTTTCATCTGTTGGATTGGCTTTAGGTGCTGATTTTTTAGTTGATTCTGCGGTTAACATTGCTACAGACTGGGGTGTAAGTAAAAGGGTGATTTCTATTACAATTATTGCTTTTGGTACCAGTGTGCCTGAATTAACAGCTTCAATTATAGCTGCCATAAAAAAGCAAACGGATATATCAATAGGAAATATAATAGGTTCTAATATATTAAATATTATGGCTGTACTTGGAATTACTAGTATGATACAGGATATTCATATTGACCATATAGTTTTTGCATTTGATATTATTTGGATGATGTTCGTGGCCATATTGCTTTATTTATTTATTTATCCATTTAAAACAGTATACTTAAATAGAGTTGAGGGCGTTTTGCTATTTATATCCTATATTATTTATGTAAGCCTGGTATTAACTGGTTTTGATTTCGAATCAATCTCTGGTTCTTTTGATATGAGTATGTTCTAATACATTTTAACAATAAAACAATAGAATTTTGATACAATCTATAAACATTAAAAAGTCCTTTGGGAAGTTACAAGTTCTTAAAGGAATAGATTTTAAAATAAACAAAGGTGAGATTGTTAGTATTGTTGGGGCCAGTGGTGCAGGAAAAACAACATTATTGCAAATTATTGGTACTTTGGATAAATCAGATAATGGGAGTGTACTAATTGATAATGTTGATGTTACGAGCTTGTCAGATAAGAAGCTTGCAAAATTAAGAAATGAGAAAATAGGTTTTGTGTTTCAGTTTCATCATTTGCTGCCTGAATTTACAGCGCTTGAAAATGTTTGTATGCCTGCTTTTTTAAAGGGGCTTGGACGTAAGGAGGCTGAAAATAAAGCCCTGAGAATATTAGATTTTTTAAATTTAAACAACAGAATAAGTCATAAACCAAATGAACTTTCAGGTGGTGAACAGCAGCGTGTAGCTGTTGCCCGGGCATTAATTAATGATCCGGCTGTTATATTAGCTGATGAACCCTCAGGTAATTTAGATTCAGCAAATAAAAAAGAGTTACACGAGCTGTTTTTTGAATTGAGAGATAAGTTTAATCAAACTTTTATAATTGTAACACATGACAACGAGCTTGCTACAATGTCAGACCGGGTGCTTCATATTAAGGATGGAATTGTTGAATGAATAATGAATAATGTCAAATGATTAATGTGGAGACTTGCAACGTTTTTAAAACTTGGTAAGTCTTATTGATTAATGAATAGTTGATAAATAGTGTTTGATGAATAATAATCTATGACTACCAATAACCATTCATGACAGCGAAGCGAATTACTACCAAATGACAACCGGTGACACCAATTACTAATTCAATAATGACCAATTTAAACGAGTTTCTGGACGAAAAATACCATCAATATAATACTCCATCCTTTATAGAAACTGACCCAATTCAAATACCTCATCGATATACTAAAAAGGAGGATATTGAAATTTCGGCATTTTTAACAGCTGCCATTGCTTGGGGAAATCGAAAAATGATTATCAGGAATGCTGAAAAAATTGTAAATCTACTTGATAATGAGCCTTACGAATTTATTATGAATGCATCTGAAAATGAAATGGAATCATTAACAGGTTTTGTTCATAGAACTTTTAACCTTATTGATTTGCGTTTCTTTTTAAATAGCTTACGTAATATTTATAAAAATCATAATGGTTTAGAGGTGGTTTTTTCTAATTCTCAAAATGATATCCCAAAAGCATTAATTAATTTTAGGAAAGTGTTTTTTGAGATAGATTTTCCAGAACGCTCATCAAAACATATATCTAATGTGGCTAAAAATTCAGCAGCTAAGCGATTGAATATGTTTCTCATGTGGATGGTAAGAAAAGATAAACGTGGTGTACATTTTGGGATTTGGGATAAAATTAATCCGGCAGCTTTGTATTTACCTTTGGATGTTCACACGGGCAATGTGAGCCGAAAACTGGGTTTATTAAAAAGAAAACAAAACGACTGGAAAGCTGTGGCAGAAATAACTGAACACTTACGGGGATTTGATTCTGAAGACCCTGTTAAATATGATTTTGCCTTGTTTGGACTTGGAGTTTTTGAGAGGTTTTAGTGTCGGGTAGTAATTAGTATATTAGTTATTGGTCATTAGTATTAATGGTGATTTTTTTTTTTGTTCAAATTTGAGAATTATTACCTTTTTTTCTGAAAATCTAAAATCTAAATTAAACAAAGTGTCAAACAACTATTTTAAATTTAAACAATTTACTGTTTATCAGGATAAAACGGCTATGAAAGTTGGAGTAGACTCTGTTGTGCTTGGTGCATGGACAAAGTCTGAAAATGCAAAATCTATCTTGGACGTTGGGACGGGAACAGGTTTATTGGGTTTAATGCTTGCCCAAAAATCGGATGCTAAAATAACAGCTGTAGAGATTGATGAAGACTCTTATCATCAGGCTGTTGAAAATATTACTAACTCAAGATGGAAGAGTAGGGTAGATGTTATCCATTCCTCTTTTCAGGATCTTGTAAATGAACCAAAAGACCGTTTCGATTTAATCATTTGTAATCCCCCATATTTTGTTAATTCATTAAAATCACCTGAGAAAAATAGAAATACTGCCAGACATGACGATGATTTAAGCCTTGATGATTTATTTTTAGGTTCAAAGTTAGTCCTATCAGAAAACGGAAGCTTAAATCTAATTTACCCTTATAAGCAAAAGGATAATTTGATAGGAGTTGCTAAAAGATTTGGTTTTTATCCTGCAAAGTTTTTATTAATACAAGGTAATAGAAACAAAGAGCCAAATAGGATAGTCGTTGAATTTAAGTTCCAAGAAACAAAGGTGCAAACAGAAATTTTGTGTGTTCGGGATTTAGAAAATAATTATACAAAGGAATATAAACAACTTACAAAAGATTATTATTTGTAGTACAGCTCTTCCGGTAATGTCGTTAACTCAACACATTTTTTTTATTTACGATATGCGATTTCCGATTATTTGATTTACGATGTTTCCCAAAATCGAGTAATCGTAAATCTAAAATAGCTAATCGTAAATTGTTTTTTTCTTAAGTTAATGGCATTAGCTCTTCCGGGCTGTGGATTATAAAAACAGCTTGGAAAGCTGTTGTGCAGCCCCCTCACAAAGCCCGTCATTGCGAGCCACATAAAGTGCGGGTATTCAGTGTGCAGGATTGTTTGTTATGTAAACAGTTACAGGGTGTAAAGTGGTGAAGCAACTCCCAACAATAATGAACAGTAGCCAATTTCTTTGAATTATCATCAGTTGTCCTTTTGGGGGATGGCTTTCCCGCTTAGGCGGGACAGGCTCTTCGTCGTCATGCCGAACTATAGGGCAACTACATAACAAAATTTAGCTTCTTTACTGATTGAACGACATAACTATAGAACAATTGAACAGTAGAATACTTGAACAATTGAACTATAGTTTCGGTATCACTCTTTTAATTTAATCACATGATTTTAATTGGCTTATCATGGTTTGAATAAGTGGTACATCGTCAGAGCTCGGTGGAATGAAAACAATTACATAAGAACCACCAAGTGGTACTTTATAATCTACACCATAAGCGTCTGCATCTCGTTTCATTCTTTGTGTTAATTCTGTTAATGCCGGCATCGTCCCAATGGCTAATCCATCCCATGCAGGATTATCATACAGCCAAATAAATCCCTGTATGTCAAACCATTGATGATTAGGATACCAGTCAAGGTGGTTGTACAACCAATTAATCTTTTCCCATTTGTCTGATTGGGCAAAAGAAGGTAGCTGATCAGGGTATAATGATGAGTATACATTCATATCATAAGCAAGCCCCACATTAATACCTGTTGTATGGTCAGCACAACTTGAAGGATAAACGCCGTTGACGATTTCATACCCCTCAGGGATGTCACTCAAAGTGACTTCTACATAAGAATTTGAAGCGGCAGGGTCCCAATCGGTGATTGTATAGGTTGCCGTTGGCGGAATATTCATCCAGGGTGCGAGTACCAAATCAGCATTAGGCATGCAATTGCCCAATACAAAATCAACCAGTCCATCACCTCCGCTTTCAATAATTTCATCATCCATGAAAGTCCAGCTATGGAAATGCACATAATTAAATTCAGTTCCTTGTTTGACGAGAACAAATAGTTTAAATTCAAAATTGTCTTGGTGGTTTATTATATCTAAATATCTAACCCTTAAAGCTTGGCCTTCACCAAGCCATGATTCATTGTCAAATTCCCCGGTTTTAATTCCATTATTCCAAACTTCAATTTTTGCAATAGCAGGCATATCTAATTGTAAACCATTTGATTGCTTGGCATATAGTGAGCCTTCATAATCTTCCAGACGGCAGATGCAAAAATCACCAAAAAAGAATTGTTCGCGAACCACCCCAAGGCCTATTTCAAAATAGGTGAAACCAAAGCTTGTATAATCACTTTCCTGATAACAAAGTACCGTAACCCCAAGTTTAGTTTTTTTAAAGGCCTCAACTGTGAAGGGGATATCCAATGGTTGTTCAACATAAATGGCAAACTCACTATCCTCATGAGGAGTGGCTGCAATAAGTATATCATCATTGGTGTCATCCGGAGTATTATTATCATCCATTAGCATAAATTCAGTGAGAGCATACTCACCAATATCTAATTTTATGGTATTGGTATAAGGTTTATTGTCAATGTAAAAAACATCAACCTTATATAAGGTACTACTGATAACAATTTTTGCATAATCAGCCTGTTTGTTAAAACAGTCTGAAGTTTTAAGTGTAGTGCTTGTGTTTAAAGAAAATGCAACGCCTTGATTTTTATCAGATGGTTCTGCATTATCCGTTTTCTGACAAGATAAATTAAATAATAACATGATTATAAACCATGCTAGGTAAACTGTTTTTTTCATGATTTAATTGGATTAGTTAGACTTATTTTTTAAATATATCCTTTTAAGAGAATACATTATTTTATAATATAGACCTGATATGATAAAATAATGTTGCTTTGTGTAGAAATAAAACTTCACCTTAATTTGGTTTTGTTAAAGTGTGATTTTTTTTGAATCACCGCAGTTAGCCTTTCGGAGGGCGGCTTTCTTCGGCAATGCCGAACTACAAATCAACCGCATAGCAAAATTTAGGCTTACTATCACCCATTTCCCATAAATGTATTGAACTGCCATTACATTGTTTAAAATGTTTACAGCTTTTACAGGTGGTTTCAGAAAGCCATTCCCGTTTTCGGAAAATATCAAAACTATTTTCCCATACTTGAGAAAAATTATCTTTTAAAATATTTCCAACATGAAATCCTTCATGATTATTTGTACAGCCTGTAATGGTGCCATCTGATAAAATAGAGGCAATGTTTATTCCTGCACGGCAAAAAAATGGATTGTCTCTAACTTTTAAATCGGTTTGCATAGGCACCCAACCTTCGCAACTCAGGTTTATGTTTAAGCCTTTTGCCAGGTAAACTTTTTTATTTTTGATGATAAACTGTAACAGTTCCTGTGTTTGTTCAAAAGTCAGGTTTAGTTCTTTATTGTTTTTTGCCCTTCCCGAAGGGAAAATCCTGAAAAGACGCCATTCTTGAATATTGTTTTTAATAAGAAATTCTGCAATTTTGTCTAACTCATGTAGGTTTTTTGGCGAAACACAGGTAACTACATCTTTAAAAGTAATATTGGAATTGCCAATGAGTGATAAGGCTGTACAGGTTTTTTTAAAAGCATTTTTACTGTTACGTAACCAGTTATGTGTTTCTTCAAGTCCATCCAAACTCAGTGTAATACTATAAATGCCTGAATCAATTAGTTTTGTTAATTGGCTTTCATTCAAAATAATACCATTTGTGACCATTCCCCAGCGCATTCCTTTTCCTTTAATGTAATGGCCTATCTTATAAATGTCAGGGTGCATTAAGGGTTCGCCACCAGTTAGGATAAATGCTACACTTTTTGAGAAAGTTTTTTCAATATAATCAATGATTTTAATCCAACTTTCTGTAGTAAGTTCCGGGTTGTTAACTTCAGCTTTACAATCTGAACCGCAATGCAAACAATCTAAATTACATTTTCGGGTTATTTCAAGGAAAAGGTAAGATAGTTTATGCTCTTTTATTTCTATTGATTTATAAAAAGAGTGTAGCTTTTGTTTTATTTGGGGTTTTAGGTTCAAGGTTCAAGGTTCACATTCCTTTAATTTTTTTTATCTAAAACAACTTCTTCAAAGTTTGATTCTGTAATATTTATATCCTTGCTTACAAATTCACCACCGTTATCTGAACCATCTATATCTTCAATTGTAACCTTGTAATTATATTGGTCTTTTTGTGCCAAATAAAATTCAATAGAACCTTCCTGGTTGGTATATCCTTCATTAATATTAAGTCGGTTTTCATAAACAGTAATTTTTAAGCCCTGGATAGGCTGATTGGTATCATCAACAGCTTTAATTAATTTAGGATTTTCCAAATTTATTGGTGCTCCGTAACAAGCAGCAAATACCAACGAGAATGAACCGGTTAAAAGGTAGTTTAGAGGCTTTTTGATAAAATTCTTCATTACATCATAATTTATATTATAACAAGGTAATCCTTATATATTATGGTAAATGTCAATAAGCTATTATTGTAATATTTGTTTAAAACGAAAAATAATTGCAAATAATTATGTAACTTACACAACTTCTTTTACAAAATTAAGAAAAATACTTTAAAGTTGTTTTATAATATAAAAACTACTTAAGATATAAGTGAAAAAATCTTTAAATTTGTGAATTATTCAAATCAATTCTAAATTGCTATTTTGCTAAAATAAATAGTGAAAAAGTAATAATTTTGCAAAAATGGCAATTTTAATAAGTTAATAAAGATAAATTTAAAATAGTTTAATTATGGTAAAGACTAAAAAGTATCTTACTATTGATGGGAATCATGCTGCTTCGCATATTGCATATATGTTTAGTGAAGTTGCTGCTATATATCCTATTACGCCTTCATCGAATATGGCTGAAAATATTGATGAATGGGCTGCTAATGGACGAAAGAATATCTTTGGTGAAACTGTAGAGGTTAAAGAGATGCAGTCGGAAGCGGGTGCTGCAGGTGCTGTTCATGGTTCGTTACAAGCAGGCGCTTTAACAACTACATATACTGCATCTCAGGGTTTGTTATTAATGATACCAAATATGTACAAAATGGCGGGTGAGTTATTACCAGCTGTTTTCCATGTTAGTGCCAGAAGTTTAGCTGCGCAGGCTTTATCAATATTTGGTGATCACTCTGATGTAATGAGTGCACGTCAAACTGGTTTTGCAATGTTAGCAACAGGTAGTGTTCAACAAGTTATGGACTTGGCTGGTATTGCTCACCTGGCTGCAATTAAAACCCGTATCCCTTTTATGCATTTCTTCGATGGTTTTAGAACTTCGCATGAAATTCAGAAAGTAGAAGCTATGGAGCAGGAAGATCTGGAAAAAATGTTGGATAAGGAAGCTCTTCAAAAATATCGTGAAAATGCTTTAAATCCTGAACATCCTGTAACAAGAGGTACTGCCCAAAATCCTGATATATATTTCCAGGCTAGGGAAGCTTCTAATAGTTTTTATGAAACAATTCCTGATGTTGTTGAAGAATACATGCAGGAGATAACAAAAATTACCGGAAGACCATATCACCCATTTACATTCTTTGGTGCCGAAGATGCTGAGAATGTAATTATAGCTATGGGCTCGGTAACACAAACAATAAAAGAGGCTGTAAACTACCTGAATGATAATGGTGAGAAAGTTGGTTTGATGATTGTTCACCTGTACCGTCCATTTTCAGAAAAGTACTTTCTTAGAGCGATGCCTAAGTCGGTAAAAAGAATTGCTGTAATGGACAGAACTAAAGAACCTGGTGCGAATGGTGAGCCATTGTATCTTGATGTACGTGATATATATTATGAGAAAGAAACCCAACCTCTTATTATTGGCGGACGTTATGGTTTAAGTTCAAAAGATACAACACCAGCCCAAATTATTTCAGTTTTTGATAACTTGAAACAAAATGAGCCTAAAAATCAGTTTACTGTTGGTATTGTTGATGATGTAACATTTAAATCATTACCTAAAGTGCCTGAAATTAGTACAGTCCCAAAAGGAACTTTCGAAGCAAAATTCTATGGCTTAGGATCTGATGGAACTGTTGGTGCTAATAAAAACTCAATTAAAATTATTGGTGACTCAACTGATAAGTTTGTTCAGGCATATTTCTCTTACGATTCTAAAAAATCAGGTGGTATTACAATTTCACACCTTCGTTTTGGTGATTCATTAATAAGGTCAACCTATCTTGTTAATACTCCCGATTTTGTGGCATGTCATGTTCCTGCATATCTTTTAAAATATGATATGTTTGAAGGAATGAAGAAAGGGGGTACTTTCTTATTAAATAGTGTTTGGGATGAAGAGGAGACAAAAAATCAACTTCCAAACAAGATGAAGAAGTTTATGGCTGAGAACGATATTAAGTTCTACACTATTAATGCTACTAAAATTGCTGATGAAATTGGACTTGGCAATAGGACGAATACAATAATGCAATCAGCATTCTTTAAAATTGCAGAAGTAATCCCTTATGCAGATGCTGTAAAAGAGATGAAAACAGCAATTGTTAAAACTTTTTCTAAAAAAGGTGACAAAATTGTAAATATGAACTACGATGCGGTTGACCGCGGTGGTGATGTTACAAAAATAGATGTTCCTGCTGAGTGGAAAGACTTAAAAGTTAATGGAGAAGTTGATGAAAAAGAATATCCTGAATTCATTAAGAATTTTGTGAACCCAATTAATGCCTTAAAAGGTGATGACTTACCGGTTAGTGCATTTCTTAATCGTGAAGATGGAACACTTCCTGCAGGAACTGCTGCTTTTGAAAAACGTGGTGTAGCTTCTGAGGTGCCTGAATGGATTGCAGATAACTGTATACAGTGTAACCAATGTGCTTATGTTTGTCCACATGGTGTAATTCGACCATTCTTGTTTGATGAGGAAGATAAAGCGAAAGCACCTGCTGAAATTGAGACAATACCTGCTATTGGTAAGGATTTAAAAGGTTATGAATATCGTATTCAATTAAGTGCTTTAGATTGTACCGGATGTAATGTTTGTGTTGAGGTTTGTCCTTCTAAAGAGAAATCATTAGTAATGAAACCTCTTGAAACTCAAATGGCCGAAGTTGATAACTGGAACTATATTTCTGAAAATGTAAGTTATAAAGACACAGTTGTTTCTAAAACAAAATCTTTCAAAAATAGCCAGTTTGCACAGCCTTTATTTGAATTTTCAGGTGCATGTGCAGGTTGTGGGGAAACACCTTATGTGAAACTGACTACTCAATTATTTGGTGACAGGATGACTATTGCTAATGCAACAGGTTGTTCTTCAATTTATGGAGGTTCAGCACCTTCAACACCATATACAACTAATGCAGAAGGCAAAGGGCCAGCTTGGGCAAATTCATTATTTGAAGATAATGCTGAGTTTGGTTTTGGTATGGCTGTAGCTTCTGATAAATTAAGGGCTCGTATCGAACGTAAATTTAGCGAAGCAGTAAATTCTGATGTTCCTGCAGATTTAAAAGAAGCCATGCATAATTGGATTGATACTAAGAATGATGGCGAAAAATCACAAGCTGCTACTGATGCTGTAATCCCATTGTTGGAAAAAAGTAATGAGCCGTTTGCAAAAGAGGTGTTGGAATTGAAACAATATATGTCTAAAAAATCGCACTGGATATTTGGTGGTGATGGATGGGCATATGATATTGGTTATGGAGGTTTAGACCACGTGTTAGCTTCCGGTGAGGATGTTAATGTTCTGGTTTTGGATACTGAAGTTTATTCAAATACTGGTGGACAGTCATCAAAAGCAACACCGGTAGGTGCGGTAGCAAAATTTGCTGCTTCGGGTAAAAAAATCCGTAAAAAAGACCTTGGAGCAATGGCAATGACTTATGGTTATGTATATGTTGCTCAAATATCTTTAGGTTCTAATATGAATCATGCGTTTAAAGTAATTAAAGAAGCAGAAGCATTTCCTGGACCATCATTAATTATAGCTTACTCGCCATGTATAGCTCATGGATTAAAGAAAGGTATGGGTTCTACAATTGAGCAAGAGAAATTTGCTGTAAAATCAGGTTATTGGCATTTATATAAATATAATCCTGCTCTTGCAGATGAAGGAAAGAATCCGTTTACTTTAGATTCAAAAGAACCGGATTGGAATATGTTCCAGGAATTTCTTGGTAGTGAGACAAGATATACTTCATTAATTAAGGCTTTCCCTGAAGAAGCAAAAGAGTTATTTAAAGCTGCCGAAGAGAATGCCAAGTGGCGTTATAATTCTTATAAGCGTTTAGCTGCCATGGATTATTCTGAGGAAAAGTAAACTGACTACTCTAACTGAAGGGGTAACTCTTTAGTTTTATAAATATATTTACAAAAGCTCTCAATTTGAGGGCTTTTGTTTTTTAGTAGAAATAGCTTACTTTTAAATCCTTTATAAATTAAAAAACCTTAGAAATGAAAAAAACATTATTATTAGTTGCTTTAAGTCTTTTAATAAGCTTTTCAGCAATGGCACAAATTGGTGTGAAAGCAGGATTGAATTTGGCCAAACAGACCGGTAACGAAGTTCCAACTTTTACTGAGAAATACCTAAATAGTTTTCATTTTGGTGTATTTACACATAAGGATTTAATTCCTTTATTAAAGATTAGGGTTGGTCTTGAGTATTCGCCAAAAGGAACTAAGTGGAAAAATGGTGATCTTTATACGCAAGGTACTTTTAATTATTTAGAATTACCTGTATTGGCACGTGTAAAATTGGGACCAATATATGGACTTGGTGGTTTTTATGGAGCGTATGCATTAAATGGAAAAACTGAAAACAATATTTTGGGTGTAACCGTTTCTGATGAAATGGATTTTGAGGCAAGGGAAATGAAAAAACTAGATTATGGGATGAAATTTGGATTAGGATTCCAAACAGGATTAGGGCCACTACATGTGTTTGCGCAGGTAGAATATTCCTTTGGCCTTCAAAATATTAATAGTGGTGCTGGTGATGCTATGAAAAATAGTGTTATTGGTGTTTCAGTGGGTGTGTTGTTAGGTGGGAAATGACAAAATTATAGATTATTGACCCTGTAGAGACGTTGCACCGCAACGTCTCTACAACAATGACAACGACAATGTTAATAATGCCGATAAAAAACCAATTTATTGAAAAAACTATTTAATAACAAATACAGAATTAAATCATCCCGTTTGCCAAATTGGGATTACCGATGGAATGCTGCATATTTTATAACCATTACATGCTATAACCATCAACATTTTTTTGGAAAAGTAGAAAACAAAAAAATGGTTCTGAACAAAGCCGGTGAAACTGTAGAAAACTACATAAACCAAATTCCTAGATACAATAAACACACAGTTATTGATGTGTCAGTAGTTATGCCTAACCATATACATTTTATTTTGGTTTTGTATAACCCTAAATATGAAATTCCCCAAATTGCATATATACCTGACAATGTGATTGAAAAAATTATTAGTAAACCTGTTACGTTTGGTATGGACGGTGTGGACAGTAGAGACGTTGCACTGCAACGTCCCTACGACAACGACAACGACAATGAAACCAATCACCGTACTGCCACAAACAATGACAAAAATGTAATTATGTCAAAAATATCACCTAAATCAGGTTCTGTTTCAGTTATTTTAAGATCATTTAAAACGGCAGTAACAAAATTTGTAAGAAATGAATTGCAAATAAAAAATTTTGACTGGCAAGAACGTTTCTATGACCATATTATACGTAATAAATATTCCTATAAACGTATATCTGATTATATTAGGAACAATCCGGAAAATTGGGGGAATGATAAATTTAATGAATAATACGATGTTGCAGTACAGACGTTGCAGTACAGACGTTGCACTGCAACGTCTCTACCAATCAATTACCATTCCCTAACATAGGCACCTACTTCTCTAACATTATGAACATTAATATTTAATGCTGCACAATTCTTTAAAATAGTTTTTTCCTGCCAAAAAGGAATAGTTGCATCCAAAACCAACATGTCATACTCAAATAGTTTATTAATCTGTTCAATATTTGAACTGAAACCTTTAGAAAGTACTACAATATTGGTTTTTAGTTTTGTTGAACTTTCCATTTCATTATACTTTTCATTATTTAATAGTACAACTTTCATATTTTTATATTGGATGTAATAATCCTGAAAAAAGAAGCTTTCTGAATTTTGATATTTAGTTGGTTCTTCAATAATATCACTTCTTAATATGGCAGTGTCTTTTATAAACTTATCAGTTAGTAGATTATCTAACAGGTATCTTGTGCTTTTTTTATTTTTAGTAAAGGTGCTATCAGTAATTATCGAAAAATCTTGGTGGTCCTTAATGCCAATTACCGGAGTTGATTTTGAATTAAAAACAATAAACATTGATTTTTCTAAAGAATTTATTCTTCGAATATTTTGAGAGACTAAAAAAAATAAAACCAGTGTGAATGAATAGATAAGCCATCTTTTATTTTGATTAAAAATTAAAATAGCAATTGATATAATTAATAAATACATAGTAAGTGTCTCAATAAAAGAATAGCTAATATGATTAATAGAGGCTATAGGTAGGTTCTCGATCCATTTTGTGGAAAAGTTAAGAATAGTAATAGTCCATTCAAGAAAAAAAGCTACAATATCAGAAATAAGTGGTAAGAAATTAAAAACCAGTATACCAACAGCCAAAACAATAATGATATATGCAGCCGGTATAGCAACCAGGTTTGTAATGAAAAAGTATGTGGGGAATTTATGAAAATAGAAAATACTTATAGGAAACGTACCAATTTGTGCTGCAATTGATACTGCTGTTAATGCCCATGCTTTATCAAGTATTATATTTTTTGGGTTCAATAACCTGTATATTTTAGGTTGGAAGTACACAATAGCTATAACTGCAGCGTATGATAATTGAAAACCTACATGCAAAATGGCTAATGGTTTAATAAGCAATATTAAAAATGCCGAAATAGCTATAGAATTAAAAACACTTGGGTGCCTGCGTGATGCATTGCCAACAATAATAAATGATAGCATTATTGAAGCCCTTGTAACAGAGGGAGAAAGTCCAGTTATAAATGCAAAAAACCAAATGGATATGATAAGAATTATTGCCTGGATATATTTTAAAAGTTTATTTTTATGCATGAAAAACAGCATACTGTTCAATATAATGTAGATGATCCCGACATGTAAGCCGGAAACTGCCAGGATATGCATTGCACCGGATGTAGAATAGCTTTGCATTATTTCAGGACTTAAATAGTCCTTAACACCCAGAGTTAAAGCTGCTAAGATGGCAAATTCATCACCAGAAATATTATTTGCTTTATAAACTTCAAGTAATTTCTTTCTCAATTTGTATGCGGTTGCATAAACTATATTTCCCTGATTATTAGCAATAAGTTTCCAATTTTCGGTATTTAAATAAGTTTGAAAATGTATGTTTTTATTTGCCAGGTATTTTTTGTAATCAAACTCATCAGGGTTTCCAGAGTTTTTGATGGCTTTAAAGCTGGTTTTAAAAGTGATTAAATCACCATACTTTAATAATTTGGATAAACTGTCTTTTTTAGCGTATACAATTACTTTTTCTGTACATGATTTCCATGTTGAACCTGTTTGATATTCCGTTATTTCTAAGATGATTTTTATGGATTTCTTGGTTTCTTTTACAGGCTCAATTAATCGACCAATAAAAGTATTGGATTCTGAAAATTGATTATTGTTTTGGGTTTGGATAAATGTGACCATTATACCCATAAAAAATAATGATACATTTACCAGGAAACCCATTACCCATCGTTTGTGATAGTCTAATTGCCTATTATAGTAATATCCAAAAAAAAAGGTAAAAACAATTATAGTTAAAAGTGCAACTGAAAGGTATTTAAAGTGGAAGGGGTAATTAATCTTATAGATAATTCCCAAAATAAACGGTATGATTAACCTGAAAAATGGGATTTTTCTTATCTCATTAATGAACATTAATACAGGTGTTAGTTTCCTGTAAAAATAAGAAAATATATTAATGTAACTAGAAAGTCAGTTGTAAACTGCAAATTTTAAATCATCAATTAAAAAATTAAAAATCAAATCATGCTCTTCTACGTTCCTGTAGCCTCACCCTGTAATGTGTTTCAAACTTACCTTTTGATATGGCTTGTAACTTTCCTTTAATTATTCGTTTTCGAAGTGGCGAAATTTTGTCAGTAAACAGAATCCCGTCTATATGGTCATATTCATGCTGGATCACACGTGCTGAGATTCCTTCGTAATATTCATCATGAAACTCAAAATTCTCATCATAGTATTCAATACGGATTTTGTCCGCACGTCTAACGTCTTCCCTTATTCCCGGTATACTTAAACAACCTTCCTCCATATTCACCATTTCACCTGAACGTTCGGTTATTTTTGCATTAATAAATATTTTCTTAAACCCTTTTAGACTGGGATCGTCTTCTTCCATAGGAGTTGCATCTATAATAAATAAGCGGATAGATTTTCCAACTTGAGGAGATGCTAAACCAACGCCGTCAGATTCATACATGGTTTCAAACATATCTTCAATAAATTTTGACAGATCTTTATAATCTTTATCAATATCTTTTGCTACTTTTCTTAAAACTGGAGAACCTATTATTGAAACCGGTAATATCATTTTATTAGTAATTTGTATATTAGTAATTTGTAATTAGAATAAAAGTATTGATAATTAGTGCGGTAATTACTAATTACCAGTTATCAATTACTATTTTATTCTATCTAAATATGATTTCAGTATTAACGAAGCACTAATTTTATCAACTAAAGCTTTATCTCTGCGCTTCATTTTTTTTACACCACCATCAATCATTGCCTGAACTGCCATTTTTGAGGTGAAATGCTCATCTTCCTTAACAATTGGTATATCTGGGAATGATTTTTTCAGCTTTTTTATAAAACCATCAATAAGCGGAACTGAATGTGCTGTTTTACTGTTTTCCATTTTAAAAGGATAACCAATCACAATTGTTTCCACATCCTCTTTTTTTATATATTCCTTTAAAAAAGAAAGATTATTTATGGTATCTACAGTTGTTAATCCCGAAGCAATAATTTGCAAGGGGTCTGTAACTGCAATGCCTGTGCGCTTTTTCCCGTAATCTATAGCCAATATTCTACCCAAAATCCTTGTTTAGAAAGATTTTAAATTGCAAAGATATATTAATATTTTCTTATTGCAATGATTCAAATAGTTAAGTATTATTAAAAAAAACAACTCTATTAATTTTTTCTTCATAATTTAGCAAAAATAAAAACATAATGTTTGTTAATAATATGAATAGAATCATTAAAAATACCCCCTTATGAAATATTTATATATATGATGTTTCCCAAGTTTTTCCAAGTAGAAGTATTAAAAAAGTTTAATTATGAAGAAATTTTTAATTTTTGTTTTATTATTGGCTGTTGCTATTGTAGGCGGATATTTTTTATCGCCTGAATATTTAAAAACAGCCTTAAAATATCAAACCCCGGATATTGATGACTTTCAAATATTTGAAAACAGATCCATAAAAGCAGGTAACCATATTCCATGGGAAATTGCAAGTGATTATAATAAAAAGGTGTTCAGTAAAGTAACTGATGAGAAAATTTTAGCCCTAGACCCGGTGGCATTTTTAATTGTCCAGAATGGTGAAATTAAATTTGAAAAATATTGGCATGAATATGATGAAAATTCTTTGTCGAATTCATTTTCAATGGCTAAAAGCATAGTTAGTTTATTAGTTGGAATTGCAATTGACGAAGGGCATATTAAAAGTGTAGACCAAAAAGCAGGTGATTTTATCCCTGAATTTGCTGTTAACCCCAATGATGTTTTATCCATTAAAGATTTATTGACCATGAGTTCAGGACTTGATTGGGAAGAATCTTATTCAAACCCTTTTTCAATGACAGCAAAGGCATATTATGGAGCTGATTTGTTAGCTTTGGTTGAGGGTTTAAAAGTAGTAGAAGAACCGGGAGTGCTTTGGGAAAATTTAAGTGGTAATACACAAATTCTGGCATTTATATTAAAAAAGGCTACTGGTATGAATGTGGCGGACTATGCCTCTGAAAAATTATGGAAACCTCTTGGGGCAAAAGGTGATGCATTGTGGTCTGTTGATAAAAAAGGCATGGAAAAAGCCTTTTGTTGTTTTAATTCAAACGCAAGGGATTTTGCACGAATTGGACAAATGATCTTAAATGGGGGTATGTTTGATGATGTAGAGGTTATTTCAAAAAAATATCTTGACGAAGCTATTAAACCTGCAATTAATCTTGCAAGTAGTAAGGGTGGACTTGTGGATTTTTACGGTTATCAATTTTGGATTGTTCAGTATAAAGGATATTACATCCCTTTCGCTCGTGGTATCTTAGGGCAGTATATTTTTGTCATTCCTGATAAAAATGCTGTAGTTGTGCGACTGGGCAATGATGGGAGTGATAAAAGAACTTTTCATCATGAAATGCCTGATGATATTTATTTATATTTGGATGCAGCTATGGAGGTTCTGGATTAATCAGGCTATGAAGATTATCATTTTTTATTTGTTCTTTTCTTTAGTTTGAATCTTTTGCCAACATAAAATTGAAAATTACCGGTTGATGAAGAGATATCAACTGATTCATAATTGTATGAATTTACAGCTGTTATGGACTTTAAGCCGGCATAAAAGTGTTTGCCTTCATAACCTAATGAAAACCGTAAGGTAATTGATCCTGAAAGGGCAGGGAGTAGGACTTCTGATTGACTCGTTTTTATTATTTCTGAAAATCGGATACCTATTCCAGGAACTAACGAAGCATTCAGGAACATTTTTTTTAAGAACACCAGGGTATATGTATAACCAACTGAAAGCCCCATGACGTTGGTCACAAATCCATGTAAAGGGAAGGTGCTTTTAAGGCTGTCGGCCAATTCTTCAGTTACAAATCCATTTGGCGAGTATGCATAATTTAAATTATAAAAACCGCCAAGAATAAATGAACCTGCACTTTTCTTTTGAATTTGATTTCTGGTAAAAACAGCTTTATAAGAGAATTTTTTGTTATTAAAAAAATAGTATGCAGACATACCTAATGAAGTTGTTTGCATATTGGCTAAGTAAGGGTAAGTTGTGTATATGCTATCCGTATAATCGTCTGGGTTGCTAAGGTAAAAACCCGTGTAATGTTGTAAATGGGCATCGATACCCAATAAGCGCGTAAAAATATTTAATTGCAAATCAAGGCGCTTAGTTTCCCCATACTTTTCATCATCCTGGTTCATAAATGGTAGCCCATAGGCTACACCCAGCTTAATCCATTTGTAGTTAAACCCAAAACCCAGGTTTGTTTGTCCATTTGGCTGTAGTTTTAATTTTTTCTTTGTTGATAAATCTTTTAGTTCCAGGCTGTTTTGTTTTGATGAAGTGTATAGGTAGATACCTAGGTTGTCAGATAAATCAACAATACTGCTGGTATCAATTTTGAAATTCTTTTTCCAAATGTGAAAGCCTTCATCCTTTTGAGAAAAAACGAAACAGGGGAAAAGAAAAAATGTTAATATAAAAGTGACGTTTTTCATATTTACCTGAAGTTATTATCTAAGTTCCCACTTGCTAAGCTTTGAATTGAAAAGATATTCCGGAACATTTTCATTGTTTTTTTTGAGTAAAGTTCTTGAATCATTTATGAATAATTTCATCTGTTTGCTGTTGGCTACACCCAAAGAACTGTCCTTTTCATATTGCGAAACAGGCAGTACATAGTAATTCCTGAGTTTCCCCTTAGGGGATTTTTTTGGCCGATATACCCAAATAAGGAAATGCCCCGGGTCTGTTATTATTATTTCACCTGTTGCAGTTTTTTGAAGCTTCATTTTTACCATGGCACCACCGTCAGAGTATCTCCATGTTCCATAGTTTGAAACATAATTTCCTAACGAATAGGCAACCAAAACATCTTTTTCCTTTCCGTTCGTTGATTTATACCGGTATTTTTCCATTTCCTGTATTACATGCGGGTGGGAACCAATAACCATATTAGCCCCGTTTTCAAAGCAAAGCTTTGTAATTTCTTTTTGCTCCAAGTTTGCTTCACGCTGATATTCTTTTCCCCAGTGGAAGAAAACAATAATAGCGTCGTATCCTTTGTTAGATATTTCATCCAGGTCTTTTTTTATTATTTCTTTATCATTAAAATTGATAAGGATTTTTGAACTATAAACGCCACCATTAACATTGTAAGTATAGTTAAGAAGGGCTATTTTAAACCCGTTTTTTTCAATTATCATAGGTTGGCGCTTTTGTTTGTCTTCTACATTCCTGAAAACTCCCGTGTGTGTTATTTTAGCACTGTCCAATACATTCAGTGTCTTATAAAAACCTTTCAGGCCATAATCGTAAATATGGTTGTTTGCTGTAACCAGATAATCAATTCCTGCATTTTTAATATCAAAAGCTAATTGGTCCGGCGAACTAAAGCGTGGATAACCTTTATAGGGTTTTCCGCTAAACGTAACTTCCAGGTTACCAATAACTACATCAGTGTTTTTTATAATGGGCTGTATATGCTTAAACTGCGATGAAAAGTCGTACTTTTTGGTTTTGTAGTTATAGGCCGATTGTATTTGCAGGTCGTGTTGCATGATATCACCCAAAAAGAGCAGGCTTATTTCTTTTGTAATGGAATCCTGTACTATTGGTGTTTGTGCTGAATTATTTGTTGTTTGCTCTTGCGTGTTTAC
>JBDLJL010000085.1:0-22797 GCA_039714415.1 Bacteroidota bacterium | reverse complement strand
AAAAAAATGTGTTAAGTTAACGACATTACCGCCATAGCGGGGAATTTCACTAATTTTCACGAATTAAAAGACGAGCCGTTTGTATTTTAGGCTTTGTTCGCCAAAGTTTATGAGTAAGCCTAGGACTTTTAAGTCATTGAGATTTTTTATTGTTTAGACACTGGTAGAACTTTCAAACGTTGCCTGATTTATTGTAACTTACTTTGGATATTCTTCAATTATCCGTTCTTTGATGTACCCCTCAATATCTGATGCGGAGACCTTATAAACCGGCTGAAGCAATTCAAACTGTTTGTCAGGAATAAAACGACTGCCATTACTCAGAAGGTGCAAAACATCCCTGGTTTTTAATGAGTGATTAGAATATTTTTCTGCTTTCAAAATGAGTTCTTTTAAAGAAACCCCTTCTTTAAGAATGGAATAAATATCATAATAATCTCGAAACTCACTACGCCGAATACAAACTTCCAGTTTCATTACCCCTATTGATTTTATATCTGCTGCGATGATATTGTTTAAAATAAATACAGGTTTTTCTAAAGGGCTTAAATTAAATTGTTTTGCGAAAAAGGACAACTTGACCCCATTTACAATAAAATTTACATGTTCAAATCCCAATATGTCTTTTTTTTCAATATTTCCAACTGTTCTTAATTCATTTTCAATATTGTACCAATCTACCGTAGGCTTGTCCTTTTTTAGCCCCGTTGCCCATTTACAAAAATCCAAATCTTCACTTAACCTTTTACCAATTTGCAAAGATAAGGCTGTCCCCCCAATCAGAGTATAGTCATTAACGCACGACAACTTTGATATTTTTTCAATATTATTTTTTGTATTTTGAGTTAAGCCAGTCACAGTTATTCTTATTTCTTATTATCCTTAAATTTTCTTAAATATCTGTCAGAGTTTTTTATGTCAAAAAGCCAAAAAGCATAAAATCTGTTCAAACTATAATAAGTTTCGTTATTTGATAACAATTTTTCTTTCCAAACCTGCATGATGTGTTTTTTAGGAAATAAGTGATAAAGTTTAATAATATCTTCAATGTCAAGATGAATTAGTACTTTTTCAATTATAAGGTCATCACTTATTTTATTAAGGTCTTTAATATTGTATGACCAAAAAGCATGCTCTTGCCTAAGTTTTTCAATCAATTCAGAAACAGCTTTTTTATGTGCTTCACTTTTATGCATTTTTCAAGTCATTTAATAATTCATCCTCATTGAGGTCAATCATTGGAATATTATATTGGTGCAATAATAATAAGAAATTTACCCTGTTCATTCCTGCAAGCATAGCAGCCATGCCTGATGATAGTTTTTTAAGTTCAAATAACTTTATTGCCATTGCTATTTTGGCTTCTTTTTCAAACTGCAAAGCGTTTAATTGCATCGCATCAGGAAAATGTGAGGGATAATTCACTTGAATCAAATGTGGCATAATGCTTTTTTTACTTATGGCAACCTCTAAAAATCACTTTCTCTGCGTTACTCAAAATTTTTAAAACACTTGCTTCGACTAGCTCAGCACAGCGCATTTACAGAAGTAAAATCGAGCCTAAAAAAATCAGAAAGCCTCGAATTTTGAATTTTTAGAGATCACCTTATGTTAAGTTGATTAATAACTTATCTTTTGACCTCTTTTAATATCATGGTAACTACTTTTAAGTAAAGGTACGAAATTTTATACTTTATCCAATTTAACACAGCCTGCCCCACCAGAGCAGGGAATTTCACGAATTTATATATTTATATTGATTACTTTTTTTGTTTTGCCCCTTCCCTAAAGGGAGCCAGAAAAAGCTTATGTTATAAAATCTTCAATTTTTTCTAATACCTTTTCAATTTCATTTATAACTTCATCATTTGTAAATTGGATAACTTTAATTGATAAAAATTTAAGGACACCTCTATTAACCCGCATTATTCCCCGCTAAGGCGGGGCTGGCTATGAGCTTTTCTAATCATGAACCTTTAGCTCGGTGGTAGCCAATCTAAATGCGGGAACCGAGCTTGCGAGTTCACTGAAAGTAAACCCCGACTTAGTGAAGCTTAATTTTGGGTATCCAAAATTTTAGCTGAAGTTAGTCGCTTTGGCAGAAAGCAATAATTCTATGAACGTGCTTGCACCTCAGCGCAGCTAATTATTGGGGTTAAAACACCCCGGATAATCTAAACCAGAGTAAAAAACAATACCCCATCTCAAGCCGGACGGGGTATCAAAAAAAATAGATTATTTATTCGTTTTTAACTCTAATAAGTGTTTCACTGATTAAAAATGTTATTCTACATCAAAAACTCCAATACCTGAAAAAACCTTATCAATGTAAAACTCGGTAGTATACATGCCAGGTTTAAGCACCAGTTCTTTCCTTTCCCAGGAAATAGTCATCCTGATTTTTTCATCATTGTAATCAAAGTTGTTCATATAAGTATAAAATTGCTCACGACCATATATGGACTTAAACGTTTCATCTTCTGCATGATGCAAAACATTTTGGTCGCCATCATAAATACATACATGAATTGACTTATCACCTATTGATGTAAGTTTATTTTCATTAATGGTAAAAGATGTTTCTATAATTTCTATTGAATCACCCTTGTTTTCTTTATCTCTTATTTTTCTGGTGTATAATTCAACTTCAATATCTGAAATGGCTAAACGGCTTTTAACAATACTATCATTTCTTATTAGTTCAATTGAATCACGGACTTCATTGTTTTTTGCTTCTAACTCATCAAGCAGGTCTTTCATTTTATCTATTTCACCTTCTTGCGTGGCTATTGAGTCTTTCAGCTGTCCTATTTCAGAATCCTGGTCTTGAACTTTACTTTTTTGGGATTCCAGATCTTCTAAAACAGCCTCATCTGTTTTGTATTTTACTTTTGTTCTATAGATTACTTTTACTTCCTGTGGAGGTGGTTCCTCATTTAATTTTTCCTGCAGAACTGTAATTTTTTGTGACAATTCTCTTTTCTCTGCATCATTGTTACTTAAAATAGTATTTAGGGAATCAATAGTGGAACTATGTCCGCCACTTCCTTCTCCTAACTCATCACCTTCGCAACCAACGGTAAATATCAGTCCGGAAAGCATAATAACGAAAAATATTTTAATCTGATTCACTTTAATATAAATTTAAGTTAAACATCTGTATTTTAATTCAATATAAGTTAAATAATAGTCTTAAGGTAGAAATTTGGATTTATAAGTATTAGCGAAACAAACTATATTTCAAGGCAAGATATACTCCCGGTCCTGTAAAATCGCTATTGCTTATATTGTAGCTTTCCCAATTATCGTTAACCCTAAAAGCTATTGGATACCTAAGCCCCATTTCAAGGAAAATAAATTTAGTCATTTCTCTAATAGCACCAACAGAAGGTTGTGCTACGTAAAAATATTCCCTGCCGCTTACCTGTTCACCAGTGCTATTCTTAGTCCAAAATGCTCCTCCATTAAAACTTCCTGAATAGGTAATCCTGGTTTTTCTTTTTACGTATCTTCCCACTTTTGTTTTATAGATTCCAAGATTAATGAACCCACCGACAATAAGCCCGGCATACTGGTAACTAAGATTTAAATCCCCGGCCACAGGTTCATAATTTATAAAATCTTTTTGCAATTTTTTTGAAAAAGTTCCACCTAAATAAAACTTATTATTAATTTCTGCCAAGAGACTTATTCCACCAGCAAGGTTCATATTGCCTGCTACTTTAATATATTCAACATGTGGTACAGCAGACAAATTTAAACGCGGTGAAATTTGTCGCCTTTCAACTAAAGGATTGTTTTGCTGGGCATAATTGTAAAAAGAGAAAAATAACAAAACAACAATTATCAATATTCTTTTCATGTTTCAAACTTTTTAGGTACTATATAATTTATAAAAATATAAAATCAATTATTACTAATATTTGGACAATGCATTTAGCTTATAACAATAGATATCTCAAGCATGGTACATGTACAACATAGAGTTACATTTCTTATAGCCATCATTACTTGCTTCTTTTTCCCCTGATAATTATACTATATAATGCAATTGTCATATATTTAAAATTAGTTTTAACAGGATTATTAATTTCAGCATGTTCAGTTATGAAATTATAGGGGGCTTCACCTATTTCATCTTTAATAACTGATTCTTTGTTTTGATTACTTCCAACAACATAAAGCTTGCTATTGGAGCGCTGCAATTTTAATGGTCTCATAAAAGACAAATAAGGCATTATAAATAGTTTCTAAATGAAAAATTCAATCGAAACCCTTAACTCTCAGTCCTTTAATGAGAAACAAATACTAACGGTACAAATGTAGTAAAAATAACGGTAACACAAACAAACTTTTGAAAAATTCAAGTATTAACGAAAAAGGTTGAATTTTAAAGCAATATAAGCCCCGGGGCCTGAAAAATCATTATAATCGAAATAAGCTCCAAGTTGATCAATTGTAAGAGCAGCAACATATAAGCCTCCGACCTCAAGATTGATGAATTTGCCAAGTGGCCTTGTAACCCCTAAATTAGCCTGAGCCATATAAGAATAATCCCTGGAAGATGCTTGTTCTTTATTTTTATTAACCAACCAAATTGCAGCACCGCCTAATTTTAATGAATAAATAAATTTTGTTTTCCGCCTAACATAATGACCTCCTTTAGTACGGTATAAACCCAGGTTAACATTTTGCCCGGCATGAATTCCAAGCTGTTGGTAACTCACAGCATAATTTATACCAGCATAATCCTTATATGTTCTCATGGGCATTTTTGAGGCATACCCTCCAATAAAAAATTTATTATTAAAGGTCATTACCCCACTTAGGCTAATATTAAAATCCATTACCCCGGCAATTTTCACAAATTCAACCTGTGGTATTAGCGACAGGTTAATTCGTACCTGTTGTTGCCGCCATTTAATTCCAGGGTTATGTATAACATTCTGGGCAAAAATGAAGGTAGAGAAAATTGATAATATAATAAATACAAATACTTTTTTCATGTTTATTCTTTTTGTAAAACAATTGATCGTATTATTTAGGTTTAACTGGTTTTTAGAAATTGTAAATTCTTAGTGCTCGTTCAGGTATAATGTTTACAATTAAAAGGCGGTTCTTTTGTTCTTTTTCTGCTTGAATATAAAGATTATTTCTTAACGGGCAGTTAGTCCTGAATACATCTTACAGATAAACCTCCTTCTTTACTGTAATAATCCTGAACAACATCATTATACCCCCTTGTAAAAAAACATCTCCATGCATTATTTTTTTCAACACTTATTGATGACCAAAAATTGGCATCATGGCCAATATCATAGAATACTCCAGTGCTATCCCGCAAACCGGAGAATCGCACATCAAAGCCCGAGCGTCCAACGATGCTTAACTCTTTAGCGGCAAATTTTTCGCCACCATAAAATCCAATAAGTTTTGTCCATTCTTCATCACTTGGTAAATGCCATCCACTTGGGCAGGCATTCATAGCAGCACTCCATGTATAAAGCCTGCCATACTTTTTCCTGTATCGCTTTTTATCATTATACCACCATGAATTTTCCGATTCAAAATCGATATTCTCGGCCATCCAAACCTGGTGGCCAATACGCACTGTTTTATATTGTTTCCCATCACGTTCATCTGTAATAATATTTTCCTGAGAAAAAACCGGTGAGCTAAAAATTAGAATAATAAATTTTGTTAAGATTAAAGAGATTACTTTCTTTTTCACTAGAATAAAATTAAGTTAGACAAATCACAAACTATAAACAAATAAAAATCAACAGTTTGCATAAAATACATGCTAAGATAATGAAAAATATCTATTTTTTCATCTCTTTGGTTACCTGAATTTGAATATTATCTTTAAAAACAACTATAAATGCATCTGGAGCCGTACTTCGTAACATATCCCTGTATTTAGCGGCTTCATGATACGAAGAAAAAGAACCAACCATATATTTATTCCAGTTATCAATATAAACCGATTCAACATTTTCCTCTTCCGGTGCTTTTGCACTTATAAACCAGTCAGTTAAAGTTACTTTTGAGGCTGCAATTTGCACTTTAAAAACAAGTTCCCGGTCATTCGTATTTTTATAATCTTTATTATCCGTGGTAACTACATCATTATCGGAATAACCATTTTCTTTTTCGAGTTCCCTGATTTTGTTATTTGCCTCAAACATATGTTTTCCCCTTGGATTATCGCTTAAATATTTATGATATGAATCAATTATATTTTCTTCCTGGGCTTGTTCCCAGGCCAGGTTATCTTCACTTTCATCACTATATATTGCACCCCCATTTAAAAAAATCTCCATAGCAGATATTTGATATCTAATCGCTTCAATCTGTAAATTATTTATTCCTTTTAAATTATTTTTACAATCTTCGTATTTCGTTAACTTCATCTGTTCTTTTGAAATATCATCAATCTGAGCAAGTTTTGCATTTGCTTCTTCAAAATTACCAGAAGCATCATCATTTAAGGACAAGGCTTTGGTTTTATCAGCAGGTGAAGGATAGGAAGCACTTGTTATTAATGTTGAGTATAGATCAGATAACATTTTGTAGGCACTGTTGTAATTTTTTCCCGCCAAAATCCTATGCTGTTTAGCTTCCCATGTTTTTTTCTCCCAGCGCCTTTTGTATCCCTTGTTCCCTCTTTTAGAATATTTACGTTCAATTGATTCTGCATTATTTACATTACCGGAAGCTTTTTGGAGCAACCTAACCGCTTTTTCAAACTGAACTTTCTGCTCGACATTTAATACAGGTTCAATTTCAGGTAAAAATAAATCCTGGGAGGCTAAATGAGGACTCATTAATAGCACAATTAAAAAACTTGATATAAATACAATTTTTTTCATAATTATTAGGAATTAAATTATTTATTTACTTTTTACTGTCACTCAACAACCTAATTTTCCAACAATTAAACGTTGCAAACTTTTTTAAAATCATATCCATCTTACAGTTTATGTAAATGTACAAAAAATAAACCAAGAATATCAAGAATAGGTAACGGTTATTTTTACAATTGAACAATATTGAAAAATTAAACACTTTGACTTATCGTTTAATTTCCATATAATCAACCAATTACACTACACTCACAGATTTATTGTAATCAACGAAATTTAGCTAAAAACAACTTTTTTAATAAAAACACCATTCCTTACAAAAGTAGCTAATAGAAACTGTACATACTCGTACACAAAGTGTTCTAAAACGTACACATCCTCGAACAACACAACACATATACCCTTATGTTTCTTTACGTTACAGTCAATGGTATAATCATTGAAACAGGCATAGCAAAACCTAAATTATTTTACTATGCTGCAAAAATTGTTCGTTTTACAATTTATCCTACTTATATGTTTCGGTAGTGTATTGTTTGCACAAAATAAGACATACACCACAAAAAAAGTCAACCCCCACCCCCCAAAAATTGATGGGGTTTTTGATGATGAAGCCTGGAAAAAAGTGGATTGGGAAAATAACTTTACACAATATCAACCAAACGAAGGAGAAGCACCTTCACAAAAAACATCTTTCAAAATATTATATGATGATAATAATATCTATGTGGCTATAAAAGCCTTTGATAATGAACCAGCCAAAATAGAACGCCGCATGACTCGTAGAGATGGTTGGGAAGGTGATAAGGTAGGTATCCAGTTGGACACGTATTTTGACAAAAGAACTGCTTTTGTTTTTATTGCTAATGCTGCAGGTGTGAAAAATGATGCTATCATGACTAATGATGGTGATGACTTCGACTTTAGTTGGGATCCAATCTGGGAAGTTAAAACCGGTATTGATGCCGAGGGCTGGACTGCAGAAATGAAAATCCCCTTAAGCCAATTACGGTTCGGTAAAAAAGAGGAACAAACTTGGGGAATGCAGGTTGTAAGGGATTACTTCAGAGAATCAGAGTTTTCAATTTGGAAATTTATCCCACAGGATGCTTCTGGCTGGATAAGCCAATATGGTGAGTTGCATGGAATTAAAGATATTAAACCCCAAAAGCAAATAGAAATTGCCCCTTATTTAATGGCCAGCTACGGTAATTATGAAAAAGAAGAAGGTAACCCTTTTGCCACCGGTAATGACTATAAATTTAATGCAGGATTAGATGGTAAAATTGGCATAACCAATGATTTAATTTTAGATTTTACCATTAATCCTGATTTTGGACAGGTGGAAGCAGACCCATCGGAAGTGAACTTATCAGCTTTCGAAACCTTTTTTGAAGAAAGACGGCCATTTTTTATTGAGGGTAAAAATATTACAGACTTTGCAATAACACCGGGAAATAGCCAATGGTCACAAGACAATTTATTTTATTCCAGACGAATTGGTCGTAGACCCCATGGTTCTCCCGATTTATCGGATGGTGAATATGCCGATATTCCAGAAAATACAAAAATATTAGGTGCTGTAAAACTAACAGGAAAAACACAAAATGGATGGTCAGTGGGTATTATTGAAAGTGTTACTAATAAAGAGTATGCTGACATTGATTATAATGGTGGTGAACGCAGAAAAGAAATAGTTGAACCACTGAGCAACTTTTTTATCGGCAGGGTACAAAAAGATATAAATAAAGGGAATACAATAATTGGTGGTATGTTTACAACGACCAACCGAAAATTGGAAGGCGATAATTTAAATTTCTTACCAACCAATGCAATAACCGGCGGCCTTGATTTTAAACAATATTTTAAAGATCGTAAGTACTATATGGATTTAAAGTTAGTCGCAAGTCAGGTTAATGGTAGCGAAGAGGCCATTCTGGAACAACAAACATCCTCACGCAGGTATTTTCAAAGACCTGATGCCGACTACCTAAACATTGATTCTAACCTGACATCCCTGTCAGGAACAGGCGGAAACCTGTCTTTTGGAAAACAAAGTAATAGTGGCTTCCGCTTTGCTTTTAATGCTACATGGCGTACACCGGGAATTGAACTAAATAATGTGGGATACATGCGCCAGGCAAATTCGATTTTCCAATACATTTGGGCAGGATACAGCTTTACAAAACCATTTTCTATATTCAGAAGGATTAATATTAACATGAATCAGTGGTCAGGTTTTGATTTTGGCGGGCTTAACCTTTTTAACGGTGGAAACATTAGCACTTGGTTTCAATTTAAGAATCTATGGTCAATAAGTTCCGGCTACAATGTTCAGTTAGATGGTATTTCAAATACAGAATTAAGAGGCGGACCTTCAATGAAAGAACCAGGCAACCGAAATGTATTTTTACAAATAAGGACAAACAGGACAAAAAAGTTACACTCTTCTTTTGGTTTCTCTCACAATAAGGGTAATTACCAATCATATAAAAGTGACCGCTACTGGGTTGATTTAACTTACAGACCTGTTAATAACCTATCGGTTACGTTTGAACCAGGATATTCAAAACGTTTTTCAGAACTTCAGTATGTAACCGAATCGGAATTTAATAGTGATCCAAGATATATAATGAGCAATTTAGACCAGGAAACTTTTGATTTAACTTTAAGAATTGATTTTAATTTAACGCCTGACTTGACCATTCAGTTTTATGGATCACCCTTTGTTAGTGCTGGTGATTATTCTGAATTTAAAAGAGTTACTGACCCAAAAGCGAATGAGTACTCCAACCGTTTTAATAACTATTCTTCATCAGAGATTAGCTATAATCCTGAAGGAGATGGTTTATATATGATTGACGAATCAGGTGATGGAAATACGGACTATTCTTTTGACGACCCAGACTTTAATTTCAAACAGTTCAGGTCAAATTTAGTTTTGCGCTGGGAATATATTCCCGGTTCAGTAATATATGCTGTATGGTCTCAAGGCCGAACAGGTTATGATACATATGGCGGTTTCAAATATTTTGATGATATGGGTGATTTATTTACAGTGCCCCCACACAATATTTTCTTAGTAAAAATATCTCACCGGTTCAGGGCTGAAAGATGGTTGTAAAACATCCATTATAAACTAAAAACGTAAAGGAATGAATTTAAAATATTTCCTACTAATGTACTGGGGGATTGAAATTTGGGGATGTTCAATGTGATAAATGAAAGTAATTATAAAATGAACACATGAAACCAACACTATATTCTCACCCCGGACCATTTTATGGTTTGGGGTTTACTTTTTATTAAACTATAACTTTTATGAAAACATTATTACTTGTTATTATCCCATTTCTATTTATTCTTCATGAAAATAGTATTGCTCAAAATCAAAGTGAAAATCCATCAACTGATTTTCCTAAAGTAAAAGGGTCTTACCTTGGCCAAAAACCGCCTGGTTCTTTAGCTCAATTATTTGCCCCCGGAATAATTTCAACGGGACTATACACAAGAGATATGGCAATAACACCGGACGGTAAAGAAATTTACTATTGTATTTCATCATTAGGATATAACCTTATTTTTTATTCCAAACAAGTAAATGGAAGTTGGACAGAACCTCAACCGGCACCATTTATCGATAATTACGAATACATGTACTATGAACCCTGCATTTCACATGATGGGGAAAAGCTTTTTTTTCTTTCAGATATGCCTGAAAACGAAAATGGGAAACAGGGAAATCAAGATATTTGGGTTGTTGACAAGGAAGGTGAAAATTGGGGAAAGCCATACAATCTTGGTGAACCAATTAGTACTAAAAATGCAGAATTCTTTCCTTCGGTAACCAAAGAAGGAACCATTTATTTTACAAGGCAATTAAAAGGGGAAAGAGTAAATAGCATTTATCGTTCAAAACTTGTTAATGGTAAATATACTGAGCCTGAGCGATTACCAAAACAGGTAAACTGTGGAACAAATCGTTTTAATGCCTTTGTTGCACCTGATGAAACTTATATAATTGTTCCTGCTGCCGGAATGAAAGATTCTTATGGTGGCGCTAATTATTACATAGTCTTTAGAAATAAAGATGACAGTTGGAGTGAACCAATAAACATGGGTGAAGAAATTAATAAGAACCTGGGAAGGGGCTGGTCACCTTATATATCACCCGATGGTAAATATTTTTTCTTTATGTCTTCTAAATCAGTGATAAAAGATAAAAATAGTATAAAACCAAGTCTGAAGTTATTTTTAGAAATGCATAATCAAGCCGGTTATGGAAACTCAGCTATTTACTGGATAGATGCAAAAATTATTCAAGACTTAAAACCAAAAGAAATAAAATAGGAAAAAAGATAAGAAAAACTTCATGTGTAATTTCAAATAACGAAAAATGAAAAAGTGGATTAAAATATTAATTGCAGTAATTGCAAGTCAGGGAAGCGAATTCAAGAAGATGTTGGTTTAAATAATAAAATTAGACAGTAATAAATATGAAAAAATTGATATTCATAATTTTAAATATAATTGATTTGGTTTTATAAAAAAAAATAATGTTCTTTAAGATAAAAAAGAAACCAATAGTTTATGAATGTCCATAAAGTAAAATCGCGACGTGATTTGCGAAAATTTATTGAATTCCCATATCAATTATACAAACAAGATCCTGTTTGGGTACCTCCGTTACGGAGTGAACAAAAAGCACAATTTAACCCTAAAACTAATCCATTCCTGGATCATTGTGACCGGCAACTCTTTCTTTTAAAAGACAAAAGCAAAGTTATTGGACGTATTGCAGCATTTACAGATAATTTGGCAAATGATTTTTGGAAAGAAAGAATTGGTTTTTTTGGTTACTTTGAATGCATTCAGGATAAATCAGCATCTGAGTTGCTTCTAGAAGCTGCAAAAAACTGGGTAAAATCATTACAATGCTCTTGTATGAGAGGACCGTGGAGTTTCGTTTCTCAAGAATGGGGAATGGTTATTGATGGATTTAAACCTTCTCCCGTAATCATGGCTCCATACAACCGTCCTTATTACAATGAATATCTAACTAATTTTGGATTTAAAAAGGTTAAAGACCTTTTATGTTGGGAAATCTCAATCGCCGAAGGTTATCGTATTCCTGAACGTATCCTGAAATTAACTGATGCAGTTACTGAACGTTACGGTGTTAAAATTCGTCAACTGAATATGAAACAATACGACCGGGAAATCCAAAACCTAATTGAACTTTCCAATAAATGTCTTATTGAAAATTGGGGTTACTCTCCGGTAACAGAAGCCGAAGTGAAGGCTATGGCACATGATATGAAACAAATAATACAGCCTAAAGGTGTGCTTTTTGCAGAAGACAAAACAGGACGTCAAATTGGATTTGCGATTACTCTGCCTGATTTAAATTCCCTTCTTAAAGGGATGAACGGACGTATATTTCCCTTTGGCTTTATTAAATTATTATGGGGCATTCCACGGTTAAGGCGATATCGAATGTTTGCATTAGGGGTTGTCCCTGAATATCAAGGCAAAGCTGTGGACAGTCTCATTTATCGTGCATTAAATGAATCGCTCCATTCGAAAAATTTAAGGATAGAGATCAATTATGTTTTGGAAGATAACCTGCCAATGATTAACGCTATAAATAAACTGGGAGCGAAGCCCTCTCGACGTTATCGAATCTATGAGATGGACATCTGATAACATAAGGTCATTTACTTTATAAAACGGGTTGTTTTTTTTATAAAGCAACATTCATGGTTGAGCGTAGAGATTATATTTCTACAACTCTATAACCGATATAAACAAAATACTTCCTATTATTATTTTTTTGAATAATCCTTATAAATGGCTTTTTCAAACACCTTCCAGTGTGCTTTGGTCATTCTACCAGGTGTAAACAGGCAAATTCCTGTGGCACCATTTTCCATTGACTCTCTAATGGCTGCTTCCAACTCTTCCGGCAATAAACCATGTGCTTCCGGATCAGGAGCACTAGCCCGGTTTTCAGGGTCAGGACAAATAAACAATCCACTATACACTTGCTTCCCACTATCAATTACTGAAACCGATTCTCTACACATCTCCCCTATCCATTTTGTATCTTCAAGATAAAAGTCATTATAGTTCATAGGTAAAAAAGCATCGATGTTCCATTTATCCCATTCCTGCCGTACTATTTTTTTTGCAACAGAATTTGGCCCCGGAAAAACAGCAGCGGTAATTTGCTTATTTTTGGAATGAACCATTTTTGCTAAGTTATTTACCAGATTAGTAATCAAATCATAACGGAATTGCTTCCATTCTTCCAACTGAGACGGATCTTCAACAGCTTTTATATCAATGCCTGTCTGCTCCTTAAAATCTGAAACACAGGTATCGCAATAACAATAATCAAACTGAGGATATTCTTTATCCATAACCAAACCATATTTATTCCATAGACCACGAGCAAGAATAACATCCGGGAAACGAATATAATCCAGGTGAATTCCATCTACTTCAGGAATATTTGCAACCCTGCCATACAATTCTGAAAGAAAATCATAAACCTCATCACGATTGGGACAAAGAAACTTGTAATAGTTTACATAAGCAGGTTTAATTAATGCAGATTCTCCCAGACCATTTATTGCATACAATGAAGAATCCAGTTTAGGATTATCGTTCTGGATCAAACTTGGTATCCAGGCATGAAAGCCCAACCCTTCGGTTTTGGCAATCCTACCAACTCTTTTGTAAATCTCTGGATTATGTCCGCCAGAATACATGAGAACATCAATTCCATTTTTCTTATAGTCTTTGAACTGATCCTTTAACTCTTTATCAGTTGCGCTATTTGGACCACTAACCCATGCATATACCGGAATTTTTGCTTTGTTGCAGGAAAACAATATCAGTAGAGCAAAAAGGATAATTAACTTGTTCATAATTTGGATTAAAAAACCACACCCAAAGGACGTGGCATTGAGATAACCCCAGAGGGGATAATATACAATAACAGTAGAACATTTGAACTTATAGAATGAAGAATAGCGAAATTCACCATTCAAATGTTCTATTGTTATATTGTTATATTGTTAAAACTAACTCATGAATGATGAATAATTTCATTCAGAAATTTAATAGGCAAACCCGTAAAACGGCTCTGACCACGTTCATAGAACGTGGATTTCTACAGCATATTAAAAAAAATTATTAGCTCCAATTTATATTAAAAGATCTAATAAATGCAATATCAAAGGAAGACCCAATAAAAATATCGGACAACTTATCAAGAAAAAATAACTTAATGCAAATAAAAAAAGAAAATGATCACTTTAACAGGGAATTTTTCCCGCATATTGAAATCAAATACAGTAATTTAAAATAATAATATGTTGGTTTTGATTAACCCGGAAAATTCACAGAATTTCCCCTATCTTCGATAGCGGCTAAGCTCAGCTAAAATTTTGGTAACCCCAAATTAAGCTTCCCTAAGCCGGGATTTACTTTCAGTGAACTCGCAAGCTCGGTTCCCGCATTTAGATTGGCTACCGAGCTAAAGGTTCATGATTTGAAAAACTCATAGCCTGCCCCGCCTTAGCGGGGAATAATTCGGGTTAAATTGACAAAGGAATTTTAAAACTAAACTTACTTCCCTTATCTACAGAACTTTCAACCCAAATCTCTCCATTATGCTTTTCTACAAACTCTTTACATAAAATAAGCCCCAGACCTGTCCCCCTTTCCTGATTCGTTCCTTGTTTTGAAAAGTTATTATCTATTCTGAAAAGTTTATCAATGTCCTTTTGATCAATCCCAATTCCTTCATCTTTAATATTAAATTCAACAGCCCCAGCGTTTTTTTCAATATTTACATTTATTTTTTTTCCAGGGGGTGAATATTTTATTGCGTTTGACAATAGATTTCTTAAAATGGTGTTTAACATATTTTTATCCGCATGCACACTTATATTTTCAGCTTTACAACTTATAGAAATGTTTTTTTGCAAAGCTGCATTAGTTTGTATTTCGATAATATCGTTAATAAATTCCTTAATATTAATAATTTCAGGCTTAAATTTTATTGCATTAGTTTGTGTGTTTGCCCATTCAAGCAAGTTAACGAGTAAATCGTAATTTTGCTGTGAGGCTTTTAAAATAGTTTGGGCAAATCTTTTTATGTTCGAATATTCTTTTACTTCCAAATCAGAAATTAGCAGATTTGTAAAACCAATAATGGCACTATAGGGGTTTTTAAGATCATGAGCGATAATAGAAAAGAGCTTTTCTTTAGTTTGGTTATATTCCTCTAATTCGTGGGAGTTTTTTTTCAGTTTTTCCTGCTGCTTAATAATCTCACGGTTTTTTGCAGCTAATTCATTATTTGCTTTTTGCTTTATTTTATTAATTCTATATAATCCAATTGCATAAGCCAAAACAATTAAAATAATTATTCCCAGAATAGTGATAATCAAGTTTGTTTTTTTGTCTTTTTTTAATGCTGAGATTTCTCTTATTTTTATTTGCTCATCGTATTTCCGTTGCATTTCAATTCGGGTAACCATTGCCGTGTTTTCATCATTCAAAATACTATCAGAAATTGTCTTATATGTTTTGTAGTAATTCAAAGCAAGTTTATAATCAGTCTCTTTTGAATAAATTTCACTTAAATAATATAAAGCTTCCGAAGTCCTGGCATTAAATTCATAATTTCGACTTATTATAAAGCTTTCTTGTAAATGTTTTTTTGCCAGTTCTATACTATCAACTTGAAAATAATACTTTCCCATATTTAAGTTAACAAGACATATACTGGCCAGATCTTTCGAACCCTTTAACAAATTTAAACTTTTTGAAAAATACAATTTTGCTTTTACCAAATCATTTTGGGAATAGTAAATTTCTCCAATATTGTTATATTCTACACCTACACCCTTTGTGTCGGCCAATTCTTTTCTAAGCTTTAATGCCTTAAAAAAATACATTAAGGCAGTCTCATGCTTATCCATATTTTTCATAACCAGAGCTAACTGTTTATTGCAATATGCCATACCACTTTTATCTCCTTCACGGGTAAATAATTCTAAAGCTTCTGAGATGTACTTGTTTGCCGAAGAATAATTCTTTTTTCGATTATAGATATCCCCAATATTATTAAGTGCATATGCTTTTTCTGTGATAAGATCAATTTCTTCTGCTTTGTATTGAGCTTTAAAATAATATTCTAAAGCTGTAGGATAATCATTTATATTGCGCTTTATTACTCCTAAATAGTTATACAAAGTAGCCTGATGCTTTTGCTCATTAAGGGTTTTTGCCAGTTGTAAGGCTTTTTGACCATAATCCAGTGCTACTTTTGAGTTGTAAAGCCGCCTTTCCCAACATAGTTTCTCATAAGAAAGCATTTTATCGTAATTAGATAAAGCTTCTATTGAATCTATAATAATCTTTTCATTATAGCGAAGAACACTACTATCAAATTGAGCTAAACCAATTAGTGGGTTTAGTAATGCAAAAAGGATGTAAAAAATAGTCTTATTCATAAAAACGATCTAATATTCAAACAATTATAGTTTTATTACCCGGCACTAAAATTAGCATCTAAATTATAAAAAAAAAATATTATTTGTAAACTTAATTCATACGCATTTTAGATTTGCTGAGACCCTTAGATTTACTTAATTGTCAGGTTAACCTGCATTATTCCCCGCTAAGGCGGGGCAGACTATGGATTTTTTTATTCATGAACCTTTAGCTCAGTAGCCAATTAATCGGGTTAAATATGGTTTCTATCTTTCTGAAATATCACAATATTCTTGCAAGATAAAATAAAAATAGTAGCTGATTCGTATTATATAAATATCGTCAACCTTAAATAGTGTCCGTCCATAACGAAGAAGTTGGACTTTATAGACAAACTCTAAATAATGACAAAAGCAATAAGAATTATTCCAATATTAATTGTCTTAAGTTTTGCTTTAGCATGTGGATATCCAAAAAACACAGAAAATAAATTATCCAAGACAGACTCAATAAGAATAGCAGATAGTATTGCAATTGTGGACAGTTTAATGCTAATTAAAAAGGAATATGATGATCTCATCTCGGAATATTTTCCTCATACCGAAATCAAATACAGTAATTTAAAAAATAAATATATTGGTTTTGATTCCCCAAGGGCAATTAATGCAATAGCAGCAATTGAAAATGAGTACTTTTCTAATTATCATAAAGGAATTAGTAAATATTACGGTTCAGTATGGGCAGGTTCTGCCTATAAAGAAGTTGAAGATGGCATGGGAACCTGGGAATGGGACAATTATAAAAAAGAATTGGACTCATTGAACATAAAACCCGAAATGTTCCACTGTATGGTATACACCATGAAAGCACTAAAAGCAGGTATGGGCGAAAACTTTCCAAAATTACAGAATTTTCATAGAGAAATTTATAATAAAACAAATTATGCAGGTTGGAGTATGGCACATATTCTTACAAAACATTTTGGATGGAAAGCATATCTTTTTATCAGATCATATTCAGAAGAGTATAACAGATGTATTAAAAATTTTAATAATAGTAAAACCTACGATGTTTGGCGACAACCTGATATAAAACTGGAAAGTATATTTATTCTGGAACAAAATGATGATAAAATTAACGAGCTTCTCGACCAACATGAATTTGGTTGGGGTTTCAGCTACCAGGGCATTCATAACTGGATAACAAGGTTTGATATATTAAAAGAATGTATGTGGGATGGAGCTCCTTGTGCAAAATATAATGCAAATCACAGTCAATACTTATTCAGGGAAACAAAATTTACTGACTTTAAGGATTATGATTCTCATGTAATTGTTTTTCCGCCAAAAGAACACTAATTAGTTTTAAAGTAATTCATAAAAACGTTTTTTAAAGTATCGCTTAATGGAATGCTTTTGTTATCAAATTTTATTCGGTTTCTTCCTATAGAATTTATTTTATTTAGAGCGGTTATGTATGATTTATGAACTCTTATGAAGTTATCTGAAGGAAAATTTCTTCAGCTGATATTGTTTCTTTAGAAGCTTATGAAGATCCTTTGGAGTTTTTCTTTTGGAAAATTACAGACATATTTCTTTGAATACGAAAATATCAGTTAAAAACTATATTTAACCAATTAGATAAAAAGTATTACCTCGAAAAAGTTAATAACTATTGAGGGTCTTTTACCATTAAATCATAACCCCATTTATTAAAATATATATTACCACCTGACCATTCCAGTTCGCCTCTTTGAAAATCCAGGGGCTCACTCCTCAGGAATTTTTTATCTGGATAAAATTCTGAGCCAATTGCATCATTTACAATCATCCGATAAGAATCAATTCCCGAAATATAAAACTCTTTTAATTTTATATTTTCAGATTTTTGTAGGCCAAATGACATATCCAAAGGTATCCAACCTACGCCTTCATAATAAACTTCACACCAGTCATGCAAATTTATTTCACCCGGATGCATCATCCAACCACTTTGCCATTTTACAGGAATACCTTTATATCTGGCCATAGTCATAAATAAAAGAGTTTGTATCCCACAGTCGCCTTTCATATTATCCAGTGCATATTCCGGAATGTTGGGAATTGTACTATATTCCAGCGCACCAGCCCATGGTATATTTTCATCAATCCAGTAATATATTTTACGTACAACATTAAAGGGCTCCGTTTCCTTTCCTACGATACTATCAGTTAAATTTTTAATCCGATTAGAAAATCTGATATGTGGCCACTCTTCCCCTGTATATTTTAAGAATAGTTCAGACTCTCTTTTATAAGGTTCAAGCTTCATTTCATCAGGATCAAAATACCGAGCAGAAGACCGATAAGAAAATGCTACTTCAAAAACAGTTTCTCTGTCTGCTTGTGCCTTTTTTTCCATATAAATTGAACGCTGCCCACAAGAATCGGGTGCAATAATATACTTGGACTCAGAAGTATTAATTAATTTCAAGTCAAATTGTCTTTGATGATTTTCTTTTGGCCAGGGCATCCAACAACGGATAGTTTCACCTGCTGGAACAGCATCGGCTTCCAAATTTATTTTATAGCTTATTTCAAAATCTACAGGCATAACACATTTACCTACTGAGTCAGTTTGGTTTATAACTTTTAATGTATGCTTTCTGCAAAAAATATCCCGGGCACTTTCAATTACCGTATCCACAGACTCTTTATTTAAACGTAATAAGTTTGAAACAGCACGGCTGAAATATCTCTTTTCACCATTAATAATCCTATATTCCAAAAGCTTGTTATCTTCCCATTTCTTTTTATCATCTATTGAATATTGACCTAAGCTTTCTAATAATTGCTTATTGATTTCATCTTCTGAATACCGAAAATCTAATTCAACTCTTTTTGCAATTTGTTTAAATGAATCTGCTTTCATCCAAACATCATCAAATTTAGCAGAATTTTCCTGTATAGAATCAGTCCATTTTGAGAGTCTTTTAAATTGTCCTTCTTTTAACCACTCCTCTCCTACTTTCCAATTTATATTTTTGGGCTTTTGTGAACAAGCTTCCATAACTAAAATTATTATGATTAAGAAAAAACTTGATTTAATAAGAGGTGTCACTATAATTTCTTTGGTCATGATTAATTTTATTAAAATTTATTATCCTCCTACAATATTATTGTTTATCACATAAAAACGCTTTAAATCATCCATAAAATATATTGTTGTAGTACAAATGTAGCATAAATATAATATTACAATATTGTCACATTCAATTTTGCCTGTTATTTTTGAACCATAATTAAAATTGTGGTAAATAAAATATTATGAAAAAACTATTATTTTTGATCTTGTTATTAAATGTATTATTATGCCGTGCACAAAACAAAAAAGATCTTTCACCCCCATTGACCGTAATTGATGCCTGGATTGATGCCCAGAAAGATTATCAGGATATCCCCGGAATTTCTGCCGGTATTGTTATAGACCAGGAATTAATATGGAGTAAGGGTTATGGCTTTTCTGATGTAAGTTTAAAAACAAAGACAACAGATTCGACAATATATAGTATTTGTTCAATATCTAAATTATTTACTGCTATTTCTATAATGCAACTAAGGGATCAGGGAAAACTTGACCTTGATGATGAAATAGGCCAGCACCTTCCCTGGTTTAACCTGCAACAACAATTCCCTGAAAGCGGCCCAATTACAATCAGGTCATTACTTACCCATTCATCGGGTGTACCCAGGGATTCAGATTTTCCATATTGGGCTGATCCAAAATTTCCTTTCCCCACGGATAAACAATTTCGCAAAAAATTGTCAGGACAGAAAACCTTGTACCCAGCTTCTACTATCTACCAATATTCCAATTTAGGCATGTCCCTGTTAGGCAAAGTAGTTTCAGAACTATCAGGCATTTCTTATGAAGAATACGTTTACGAAAATATATTAAAACCCTTAGGGTTAAAAGATACAAAACCTATAATGCCAGATATTAAAAATGCCAGGCTGGCAAAAGGTTACAGTGTAATATCCAGGGATAGAAAAAGAGAAGAATTAAACCATTTTCAGGCAAAAAGCATAACCCCTGCTGCAGGTTTTTCTTCTACAGTTAAAGACCTTGCCGCTTTTGCTTCATGGCATTTTAAAATTAGGGAAGAAATAGACAATACGGTGTTAAATGGAAACACTCTCAAAGAAATGCAACGTGTACATTGGTATGAGCCCGGTTATAGTACCACAAGAGGGCTAGGTTTCGGTGTATATAAAAAAGAAAATGTTACTTTGATTGGACATGCCGGTGAATGCCCGGGATATCTTACTTCAATAAAAATGGTTAAAGATAAAAAATGGGCTTTTATAGTAATGATTAATAGTCTCGGTGTAAACTATACTAATTTTATTATGAGTATGTATAATATAATGAATAATTACAAGAATGCACAATCAGTTAAAACACCAAATGACCTGAACCTTGAAGATTATTCCGGCAAATATTATGATTTATGGGATGGAGATAACCTGATTATACCGTGGAAAGGCAGACTTGCAATTTTCTCTCTTAAAAGTAAGAGTCTTAATGGCCCGCATACAATTGCTAAACATATTGAAGGCGACAAATTTAAATGCGTAAGACAAGATGGAAATTTAGGTGCTGACATAAAATTTGAACGCGATAAGAACGGAAAGGTCATAAAATACTGGATACACAGTTTTTATATGGAAAAAATTGATGCGAATGAATAATTTTAGAACTCGTAAATTGAACTTTTTTGGTAAAACAAACGCAAAATGATATGTTCAAATTGTATTTTTGCATATATTGAAAATCAAATTGTATTATTTTTCCTGCTTATGAAACGTAAAATTTATTTAATTGCTTTTTTAATTTGTTTTATCGTAACCGGTTATAGCCAGGATAAAAGCATTTCTTCTATTGCCCATGATTCTATACAGTTAAACAAATATATTAAAAATGCGAAAGGATACTTTTATACTGATTATGACAAAGCATACCAGATTGCATTAAAAGGTCTTTCTAAATATAAAAATACGGATTATATTCTTGGAAGGATCCGCCTTTTTCAAATTTTGGCAGAAATAAATTATTATTATAAGAATAGCTTTGATAGCAGCCTGGTTTACCTGAATAAAATGCGGGAACTATCAGATAAAATTGGGTTGAAAAGAGGAAAACCCTGGTATGAACTAAACCTTGGAAATATTTATTATTACCAAAACGATTTAGTTAAGTCCATGCAATTATATAAATCAGCCAAAAAAAATGCAGAAGGGATTAAAGACAGCATAATCATAATTGATGCCCTGTTGGGTATTTCTGACATAGAAATGCAATGGAATAATCTAAATCAATCCCTGAGTTATCTCTATGAAGGACTTGGATATGCAAAGTCCCTGACCAGTTCAGATGCACACTTTTATCCAGCGGGGGAAATAAATAGAATTAAGAAAAGGATGCAATTCCTTCTTTATGATGACATAGCGAACATTTATAAAATCAAGAATAGATATGACAGCTCGTATATTTATTATCAGAAAACCCGTGAAGTTGTAGAAGAACTGAACCATACATTTGGCAAGCTGGTAACTAAACTTAACCTTTTAGAGGTCCAATATAAGCTTAATCCTAAAATTAATGTCATCCGGGAATTAGAACAATTACTCGTTGAAACTGAAGAAAAAGATTTTATGAGGCTTCATTATGAAACAGGGTTTACTATTTGCGAAATACTTCAGGATAAGGGCCAATATGAAAAGGCTTATTATTTATATGAGAAAATGTTTAAGCTTAAAGATTCTATTATAGGGAATGAAGGTATCAGACGGGTTGCCGAGATAGAATCAGATTATCATTTGAAGAAAAAGGAGCTGGAAAACAGAGAATTAATGCGGCAAAATGAGATTAAAACATTAAAGTTAAGGAACCGGTGGATCATTATCGTCCTGATTGGTTTTATTCTTATCCAGGCCTTAGTTTTATTAATAATTATCTACCGGAAATATCAAACGATAAAACAAAACCTTAATACAATAAAAGAACAGGAACGAAAAATATTCGACCAGGAAAAAGAATTGCTGCACAAAGAAAAAGAAGCTGTTGAGTTACAACTCCGGCATAAAGAAAGGGAGCATACAACAAAGGCAATGAAAATTTTTCAACATAACCAGTTGGTCCAAAAAATTGTTGATGAATTAAAGGAAAGTTCAGACACTCCTCGTTATATTCTTCAATTAATACCATTTGTCGCATTTATCTGGTATTTTTTATTGTCTGTTCCTGTTGGAATATGGCAGGATAAAGCAGGTAAAAAGAAAGTAGTTAATGTGGGTATTTTAGTAACTGTTATAGGGCTGTTCGTTCCTTTGTTTGGAAATACCTTAATAGTAATACTGGTAGCTTTTGCTTTGCTTGGTAT
>JBDLJL010000084.1:0-22813 GCA_039714415.1 Bacteroidota bacterium | reverse complement strand
CATCCGGCGATTATTATGAAACTAACATCGTTTTATATTCCTGGTCACTGGGCGAAGGTATGGTTGAAACCGTGGTTGAGAAAAGCATTATTTTGAGCCAGGGATTTCAGCAACACTTTTTAATTGACAAAGAGCATAATGCTGACACCAGGTATCAGGATATAGAGGTGAATGTTTACCCTAATCCTGCAAAGAATTACATTGAAATTAAAATATCCAAAAAGCTTGATCCTCTTGATGGTTGTTTTATTGAAATTTACGATTTAAATGGGAAGGGTTTGTTAAAAAAAGAAATTTTATCGCATAATGAAACCATTAACCTAAGCTCTTTTAACAGGAAAAGTCTCATACTGCGAATTACGAAAGACTTCCATATCCTAAAATTAGTAACAATTCAAAGAATATAACAAATCTTTAAATTGAAAACCTTAAAAAAACAAACGGATGAAAAAAAAATACTTACTATTAATTAGTTTATTAATGACCTGTGCAGTTTTACTGGCACAGACACCGCAAAGCTTTAAATATCAGGCAGTATTAAGAAACACAAGCGGTGAACCTTTGTACAAGAAGACTGTTGAATTGAAAATTAGCATATTGGAAGCAAGCGCTGACGGTATAGCAGTGTATTCCGAACTACATAAAATAACAACAAATATGTTGGGTATGGTCAATTTTAACATCGGAACAGGTGAGAGTTTAGATGATTTTGCGGCCATAGAATGGGAAACATCTCAATTCTTTTTAAAGGTGGAAATGGCTGTCGGAAGCAACGGGCATTTTGTAGAAATTGGAACAAGTCAATTATTAAGTGTACCTTATGCTTTTCATTCTGCAACAGCAATGCGATTAGTTCCTGAAAAAATAGTGAAAAAAAAGAAAAAAGTCAAAGATGATGGGGTACCATCACAAAACTGGTCATTATTTGGAAATTCAAAAACGGATCCGGATAAAGATAAATTAGGTACTACGGATTCAGCCGATCTTGTTTTTGTATCAAACAATAAAGAAAGATTGAGAATTACAGCAGAGGGTAAACTAATTACAGCAGATGGTGTTGGGCTGGATTTGGGTGGTAATTTAAAAGTACGCGGTGACAGTGTGAATATTGATAAGGATTTATTTGTTGGTAGAAATGTGTATTTAAATGTAAATGATGAATTTTCACCGCTTGGTCAAACCATAAATAATGGAAAGTTTACCTCTTACGGGCAGGTATCAATAAACACAACTTTATCAGGTGGAGCTGGTAATTTTAGTGCTTATCCACTAAAGGTGGAAGGTAGCAATCAAGGTATTGCTATAAAAGTAAATGCCGGAACACCTGATAATAGTAATAATTTTATTACATTTTTTAATAACTCAAATGGCGCTGTAGGCCGTATTGAAGGTGAAACAGCCGGAGAAAAAGCTTTAACTGCAGAATTTATTTTTGAAACAGCTCTTTTAACTGCAGAGGTTGTTGCCGCAGGTGTAAATATTGGATTGTCCTTATTGCCCAATGGATGTGCAGGTGTAGGTGTAGTTGCTTGTCCTCCAGAGCCATCGGTTGTAGCTATTGCTATTGCAGAAGAAATTCTTGCCATTGCCAATTTAGCAGCTTATGAAGTTTTTGCTTTCACCAATCTCGGGGTAACTTATCAATCTGGTTCTGCTGATTATGCAGAATGGTTAGAGCGTTTGAACCCTGCAGAAATAATTACACCGGGTGATATTGTTGGTGTAATAGGTGGCAAGGTCACTAAAAACACCAATGATGTGAACCAATATCTTATAGCTTCTACCAACCCGGCTATATTAGGGAATATGCCTGAACCCGGACAAACTAAACTTTATGAAAAAATTGCTTTCATGGGTCAGGTTCCTGTCAAAGTTAGAGGTAAAGTTAAGGTTGGAGATTATATTATCCCGTCAGGTTTACATGATGGTAGTGGTATTGCTATTTCACCGGAATTCATCACAGCAGAACAATATACCCACATTGTAGGTATAGCCTGGACAGAAAGCCAGAACTATTCTATCTCATTTGTAAACATGTCTATTGGTCTTAATAATAACGATGTGGCCAAACTTGTAATAAAACAGCAGAATAAAATAGCAAATCTTGAGAAAAGTTTTGCTTCATTAGAAAAAAGGTTGGCCAAATTGGAGTCTGGTTCATCTCTTCCTGAGGGAAAGATTATTACTAAAAAACCAGTAAATAATCTGCTAATTAGCAGCCATGAAGAACCTTTACCCGAAGAGTTGGATGTAGGTTTAATTAATGATGCCATTTTAAATTTAGAAGATACATATAGGGCAAAAGGAATAGATATCGATTCACATCCCGGATTAAAGAAGTTATTTAATGATGAAAAATTCAGGCTAAATATTATTAAAAAAGTAAATGAAAATTACAAAATAGGAAGAAGAAATTTTCTTAAAATGTAAGAAAAAAAACTTTTAAAGCTATATAAAAACCGTTGCTGTAGGGTTACTCTATAGCAACGGTTTTTTATATATTGAACTTGTTGATACAAATAGTTTTTAAAATTCAGACATCCTGACTTATCGGAATCTGCATTGTCATATTATTTTATTTACATTAAATTAACATTTAGTAATTAGTCATTGTGATGGTGCGTAACTATCTAATGACCAATTACTAATACACTAATAACCATAAACTTTAAATAAGAAAGTGGTTAATATACGACAATGTAGTTTACGCTAAGTCAGGATCTCTGAACCTATTTATTGCAGTCCGCTGAAATGCTATCTGTTATTTTGAGAAAAATATTTTGAGAACACAAATGTTTGTATTAACCTTGCAGCCATTTTCAGGATTGTAGGAAATAATCTTGAACCCTTTAAATAATAAAATAAGTAATTTATGATTGTATATGGATGGAAAGCGGCTCATATAAAGTCTGCCCAATCAAGAACAGCAACTTGTCCGAGTTGTGGAACCAAAGGTTCATTAATTTTTAGCGTGTTTAGTAAACATGCCCATATTTTTTGGATACCCTTATTCCCAATTGGCAAAACAGGTGCTGCGCAATGTCAGCATTGTAATTATGCTATGAAAGCTAATGAAATGCCTGATGAGATTAAAAGAGAGTATAATAGTCTTAAAAGTGAGAAAAGAGCCCCAATTTGGCAATTTTCAGGATTAGCTTTAATCGCATTATTAATTGCCTGGGGAAGCATATCAAAGGCAGAAGAGAAAAAAACGGAGCAGGATTATATTTCAAACCCGTTAAGTGGTGATATTTATGAGTTTAAAACAGATAGCAAAAATTATTCAACCCTGAAAGTGATTGAAATTACAAAAGATAGCATTATTGTTTCCTACAATGAATATGAAACTACAAAAATGTCGGGAATAAGTGAAATTGATATTGAAGCGAATTACACAGACGACCTGTATGTTTTTTCAAGAACCCAAATTGAGGATATGTATAAGGAAGGAACTATATATGATGTAAACAGGGATTAACAATTCACAATACATAAAGGAAAGTTCATTACTTTTAATCCCTACTAATTTTAGCAAACGTTGTATATTAGAAGTTTTATTGATGATAATTTTATTCATATTTTAAAATTTTGTGTATTTTGTACAATTCCCTATAATAAATTATTATGGATTTAAAACTAGCAGTATTAATTGACGGCGATAATATACCATCCGCTTATGTAAAGGAGATGATGGAAGAAATTGCTAAATATGGTAACCCTACTATAAAAAGAATTTATGGTGATTGGACAAAACCAAATCTGTCAAAATGGAAGAATATCCTTCTGGAAAATGCTATAACCCCAATTCAACAATATGGTTATACAACAGGAAAGAATGCGACTGATTCTGCAATGATCATTGATGCAATGGATATTCTATATTCGGAAAAAGTCAATGGTTTTTGTTTAGTTTCCAGTGATAGCGATTTTACCCGTTTGGCCACCAGGCTACGTGAAGCTGGTATGAAAGTGTTTGGAATTGGTGAAAAGAAAACACCAAACCCGTTTATCGTTGCTTGTGATAAGTTCATTTATATTGAAATTCTTAAATACCAATCAGAGGAAAGTGAGTTGGAATTTATAGAAGATAAGGTTGTTGCAAAGGACAATATAGATAAAATAACACCAAAGGTGATTAAACTGATTTCGTCTACAATATCTGATTTGGCAGATGATGATGGATGGGCTTTTCTTGGAGATGTTGGTAGTCTTCTACAAAAAAAACAAACAAATTTTGATTCGAGAAACTATGGTTTCCAAAAATTGACACCTTTGATTAAATCAATTAAAAATTTTGAAATTGACCAACGTGAAAGTCCTAAAGGAAAATTTAAATTGATTTATGTAAAAATCAGGGAAAAGCACATAATAAAAGCTAAAAAGTAGCTGTTACGACCTGACGGTGTTTTTTCAAATTCCGCTAAGGCGGAGGCTCTGTCAGTGTCTGGGTTAAGAAAAAACTGTTAGCTTTTACCCGAAACATCAAATTTGACTTGACATTAACAGTTTTGTTTCTTTTTATTGAAAAACTGGTACTTACAATGGGTGTTATTATGGGAACCAGTCTTAGTATGTTCCCCAATCTGGCTAAACTAGAACCAAACAGGTTTTGTTAATAATTTAGTTCATTACTTTTAATAAACACTATGGCAGCCATGTTGGGTTAAACTTAATTTTTATTTTGAAGAGAGATCTATAAGTTGAATAAAAAAATAAGCTTCTGCAACCATTGTCATATATGCAATACAGAAGAACAACAAATATTTTCTGCCAAATAAAACAACAAAATAAAAATTAAGGCACTAAAAACCCCCCTCTTCTTGATGCTGGTAAACCAACCAGTTTTCACTCATTTTTTTAAATTTGCTTATTTTTTTCTTATTGATAATTTGTTGAATTTTTTCCCAGCTAAAAGACTGTATTTCACCACTTTTTGTAATTCCATAAAAGCCAATAGTTAGTTTTTGAATGAAACTTTGAAGCCACATAGCATAAGTTTGTTTTTGTTCCATGGAATAGTCCTTTACCTCCTTCGTTTGATTGTCTTCTTCTTCGGGTTTTCGGACAACTACACTGGCATTAAGACTTACGATCAGGGCAACAAAAAAAGTGAGTTTCTTCATAGCAAATTCAGTGATTTATGTAAAGTTAAGAATTTTTTTATGTTTCCGGGGTTTTAATTCAAATTTCATTCATACTATCAAATGCCTAATTGTATTTAAGCCTGATAATAACACAGGAGTTAAGCTGTTGATAGCTTGTAAAGAGGTACGGCCGTGCCTCTTTACAATAAAAACTATATATAAGTTTTCATATTACTCTTGGCAAAGGCTATGGCAACAAATGGTTTTATTTGTTAATGATTTGTTTATTCTGTTTTCCATTTGGGTAAAAATGGGGGTAATTGACCACTTATCAAATGAATGCTACCACTTATAACCTAAACCTTACCATTTATAAAATGATTGACTAAATTGAAAATTAGTTTTTAGTTTTACTTCCAACCTAAAACCCCAATTATTTAGCTCAATGCGAAATTTTGACTTAAACAGGAAATTACCTTCAAAAACAGTACTTGTTGTTGAAGATGATGAAATTAGCTTTTTAGTTCTATCTGAATACCTTAAACAAAAGAATTATAAAGTGGTATGGGCTGTTAATGGAAAAGAGGCTGTTTCTTTAGTGAAAAACAGTAAAAACCCTTTCAGCTTGATCTTAATGGATATTTTGATGCCTGAAATGAATGGCTTTAAAGCAACGGAAAAAATAAAATTAATCAATGGAAATATTCCAATTATTGCCCAAACTGCCGTTGCTTTTGATTGGAATAATGATGATGACTTTGCAAATTTTGACTATTTTATAACCAAACCCCTGGATTTTCAAAAATTAGGTGAACTAATTTATTCGGCAGTCAATAAAAAAAATAGTTCTAATTTGTTGGAGTTTCAGACAAATTAACCTGCCTTATTCATGAAACAAATAAAACATAAAACTTGAAGAAAATCTGACTTTATGGATAACACTAATTAATCTTTTTCTGAGCTAAACAGTTTGTCTTTATCCACTTTTTCAACCGACATATCCTTTTTTAGCTTTTTTGAGATAACACTGTATGGCGAAGTTATTACTTCAGCGCTATCTGCGATGCCGGAAACAATCTCAATATAGTTATCGTCCTGTATACCTGTTTCAACTTCTTTAAGCAAAGCTTTTCCATCATTATATTCAAATACTACAATCAAAGGTTTTTCATCTTTCTTTCCTTTTTCCTGCTCTTCTTTATCCAAATCTTCCACTTTTTGTAATCCGGCTTCTTTTTTTGTAGTCGCCCCTGTTGTATCTTTTCTTGTGGTTACGGCCTGAATGGGAATACTCAAAACATTATATTTTGTGTTTGTTTGTATGTCAGCAGTTGCTGACATCCCCGGCCTGAAGGGGTAAAAACTCTTTTTGTCTGTAGGGATTAGTTCTGCATATGAATCTTTAAGTATTAATACTTTTACCTCAAAATTTGTTACCTGGTCTGTTCCGGATCCGGCAACTGATGCTGAATTCGCAATTTCTGTAACAATACCTTTAAATTTTTTTCCAAGATATGCATCGACTTCAATAATGGCTGTGTCACCATTTTCAACCCGTACAATATCATTCTCATTAACATCAACTTTAACCTCCATTAGGTTTAAGTTGGCAATTCTTAATAATTCGGTACCGGCCATTTGGATTGTACCCAAAACCCGTTCTCCAACTTCTACATTAAGTCTGGAAACTGTTCCGGACATAGGTGCGTAAATGGTTGTTTTTGCCAGATTTTCACGCGCTTCTCTTAATGAGGCATCAGTACTCATAACATTATACCGAGCTGAGTTAACGCTTTCTTTAGCTGCGTCAACATCTGCCTTTGCCACATCATAATTTGATTGGGCTGCCTCGAATTCTGAATCGGAAATGGCTTTATCTTCCCAAAGTTTTTTGTTCCTTTTAAATGATAATTCGGCTTGTATAAATTGTGCCTGTGTTTGTGCCTGTCTTGCTTTTGAATTTGCAAGGTTTGATTTGGTAGAATTTAAGCTTGCTTCCATACGGGCAATACCGGACAAATAGATTTCCGGGTTAATTTTAACCAATAAATCACCTGTTTTTACTTCTTGACCTTCAATAACATTAAGCAAAACTATTTCACCGGAAACTTCAGGGCTTAATTTTACTTCAGTTTCAGGCTGTATTTTGCCATTGGCCGTAATAATTTCAACAATAGTTCTTTTCTGCGCCAGTTCTGTGCTAACCTTTTCTGCTTTTTCTTTACCAAACCAACCTGCTTTTTTTCCAACAATTGCAGTAATGATTAATACCACGGCAACTATTAGTAAATATTTTAGTAATTTGTTACTTTTCATCTGTTTATTTTTTAACAACGTTCTTCATTAATTCGTAAAACTCGTTTTTTTTCCTGCGGGCAAGAGGTATTTGATCACCATTAGTCATTTCAACACTTCCACCTTCTATACGGGAATATTTTCGTACAAAGTTTAAGTTAATAAGAAAGGAATGGTGATTTCTGAAAAAGTTAGTAGTAGGCAATAGCTCTTCAAATTCTTTTAAACCCTTTGCCACAAATAATGGTTCAGTATCTTTAAATATGAGTTTTGAATAACTGCTATCCGCTTGTATGTATATAACATCTTCAGCATCAATATAATATATGCCTTCGTAAGTTGAAACTACTAATTTTTGGGGTTTATCATTACGTATCGATTCAAAAAGTTTATTATATTTAATTTCATCCTTGTCGTCAGAAGGACCATTAAGGCTGGTCGCTCTTTTAACTGCTGCCACAAGTTCGTCAATGTCAATTGGTTTTAAAATGTAATCTACAGCACTATACTTAAAAGCTTTTATTGCATATTCGTCATAGGCTGTAATAAAAATTGTTTTAAAATTTCTGTTCGGTAATGACTCCAATAATTCAAAACCGTTTAAACCGGGCATATTTATATCTAAAAAAATGAGATCAGGGCTCATTTTTGGTATCTCGTCAAGTGCTTGTGTTGGATCTGTAAAGGAACCAATAATCTTAAGTTCTGGTAAAAATTCTTCAATGATAATTTTTAAAGCATTTACGGCATCTGGTTCATCATCAATAATAAGAGTTTTCATTTTTTCGTTCTTCGCTTAGTTCCTTGTAAAAATAGAAAGAATATTTATAAAAAAGAATTGAGTTAATTAATATCTGAACTCGGTAAAAAATGAGATTTTAACAAAGAATCACAAGTGTACTTTGAATTTGAAACAACATTGCTAAATTGCTAAACTGTTAAATTGTTAATTAACAATAATTTAGCTATATGACAATTTAACACTTCCTTTTTCTTTATTATGATTTCTCGCGATTTATATTAAAAATTGTCAAAACTACAGGGGGCAGATTTTAACTTTTATCTCTACAACAGTTCCTTGCTTATCTTCACTTTCATCTATATCAGTATAAAGTATTTCAATTTTATCAGAATAAAGATCGTTTAATAATTTAATTCTTTCTAATGTGTTTTCCGGACCAGGGGTTTTTATACTAAAATCAGGATTATTTTGCAACTTTAAGGACTCTGTCCTTCCTATTCCATTATCACTAATAGACATTGTTAGTATTTTATTTTCCTGGAAAACTAATACGTCGATCTTACCAAGCCCTTTTTTTGGTAAAATACCTAACCAAATAGAGTTTTCAAGGAAAGGAGTAATAACCAGGGAGGGAATTTGAATATTTAAAGATTTTACAGATTTGTCAATTTTAATATTATATGATAGTTTGTCTTTTAATCTGAATTTTTCAAGTTCGAGATAAAGCTCTGATATTTTTAATTCTTCTGACAGACTTTGATAATCATTTTTCAGGGCATTTAAAATACTGCGTATATAGATAGAAAAACGATTAAGGTACTTGCTTGAGTTTATCTTATCACTTTTTAAAATGTATTGATTTATTGAATTAAGTGAGTTAAAAACAAAATGTGGGTTTATTTGTGAATTTATGGCTTTTTTCATGTATAAATTAAGCTCTTTTTTTAAGCGGTTTTCTTTTTTTACTTGTTGCAATTTAAAGTTAATTATGGCTAAAACAAGAAAAATAAACAGGGTAATTACTGATGCAATAAACCACCAGGTTTGCCAAAATGGCGCTTCTATTATGAAATTTAGTTTAGTTCCTATATCGTTCCATTCACCGCTTTGATTTTTCGCTGAAACCACAAATTTATAGTTGCCGGGGTTGAGTGATGTGAACTGAAGTTCGTCTTTTTTTGTATAGGTCCAATCAGTAACCATTGGATACATTTTGTACCGGTAAAGAATATTTGAGCCGCTTTTAAATGAAATTGCTTTATACGAGACATTTATGAAGTTTTGTTCATGGTTTAGTTCATAATTTTTTTGGACAACTGTATCATTATTTCCAATTATGACTTTTTCTATATAAGTATTTAATAAACTGTTTTTGTCGTTGAATTTGTTCAGGTTTAAATAATTTACTCCCTTTTTGCCGGCTATATACATCGTAGAATCATAAACATATAATTGAGTTATTTCATTTGATAATAAGCCGTTACCAGAATCAAATTGTTTTATAGAATAGTTACCATCAACTTTTACATTCAGGATATTTACACCCCTATTTGTTCCTATCCATAAAGTCTCTTTATGTTTTGTTATACTTGTTATTGAATTACTTGTTAAACCATCATTTTTATGTATAAGCTGAATGGATTTATTTTCTAAATTATAAATAATAAGTCCAGCACCCTTTGTTCCAATATAAAGATTGTTTTTATATTTTAACAGTGTATTTATTCGATGTTTTAATAGTTTGTTTTGTTTTCCATAGTAAATGTATTCCCCGTTTTTATATTTCCATAACCCGGAGAAAGTACCCAACCATAAACTGCCATCGGGGTTACTTATAATTGAGTATACCATTTCTTTCCAGTTGTCATCTTTAAAAGACTTATAAATTATTTTATTATTAACAACATGGTAAATACCAGTATAGGTTCCAAGCCAAATACCTGATAATTGATCAAGTGCCATTGATTTTATACTTACTTCTCCCAGCTTCTTATTATCGTTATACCAGGAATTTTTATGTATTTCAGTTAATTTGTTATTCTTAAATTGTTTTACAAATTGGTAGGTTCCTATCCAAAATAAATTCAAGCGTTGGTCAAAAATTATTTTATTTGCTGATTTTAATGTACCTAAAAATATGTTTCTATCATAATGGTAATTATTATTGAATATCATCAATTCTGCCTCATATAAACTTATTAATAGTTTTTCATTGCTTTGGGCAATATTTAATACGTTCTTGTTTTTAGTTTCAGGAATATGATTAAGTTCAAAAGATGGTAAAAAATATACACCATCGTTAAGCGTTGAAAACCAATAACCCTTTTCTTTATCAATAAGGATAGATGAAACATCTTTATTTTTCAAAAAAAACTTGCTGTTTTTTGATATAAACTCATCGTTATCAAAGCGATAAACACCCCCATTTCGCAGGCTAACCCAGTACCTGTTATATTGATCCTTACTGAACCAGATAATTTCTTTTTCAAATGTTTTTACTTTGGTTATTTTATTTGATTTTATGTTGAAAATATAAGAGCTATATGTAATTAAAACCCCTTCTTTTTTGGAGTCATATTCAGTAAAATACAAAGGCGAAACTCCAAAGATCATCCCTTCACTTTTTGTATTTATTGTATTATTGTTATGGGCAATTATTTTAATGAAATTCTCAATAATATTGTAACCCGGAATTAATTTATTTGCTGTTTTAATAATTCTTAAAGTACCATCAGTATCATTTTTTTGTAAATTACTATATTGACCTTGAGGTGATAGTTTGAATATCCCTTTATCGATAACAGAAAAATAGATGTTATCTAAAGAGTCAATATGAAAAGTTCTTTTTATAGACAATTTGCTGTTTTTAGTGTGTTTTTCAATTATTCTATTGTACTTATACTGAACAATTGTGTCTTTGTAAAAATAGGAGAGTTTGTTCGAAAGGCTTAAGAACCATATTTTGCCATGATGGTCTTCAAATATTTCAAAAACAGTATTGTTGGTCAGTCCATTTTTAATATCAAAATTAATAAACTCGTAACCATTAAATCTGCTAACCCCCATATCAGTAGCAAACCATAAATATCCTTTACTGTCCTGAAAAACCTGATAAACTTCTGAACTGGGAAGCCCGTCTTCTACACCATAGTGATGATAAGTGTATTCCTGTGCATAAACATTTAAATTTATCAGAAATAAATAAATAAGGTAATATTTTATTAGTTTTCTTAAAATAAGCATTAAATGATTATGTGTAATGAATTTTTAGGCAATTATTGGGATGCATATTCTTACAAGTGTTCCGGCAGCTATGTCTTTATCAAATATGTCTTCGTATTCTATATTAACTTCTTTCGGGTAAAGTTGTTCCAAAACTTTTATTCTTTTCCAGCTAATTTCAATACCCAGTGAATGTTTTTTAAATTTATTGTTGTTGTTAATTTCCATTGATTTTTCCCGGCCAATTCCGTTATCCCGTACTTCAATTTGTAAAAATAACTCTTTTTTTGATATAGTAACAGTAATTTCACCTTTTTTATCTAGAGGCTGGATTCCATGCCATATGGCATTTTCTAAAAAAGGTTGAATTAACAGGCTGGGGATCTTTGTTGAAAATTGATCAATAGTTTCTTCGATAATAAATTCATATTTAAGACTGTTTTTCAATCTCGTGGATTCAATATCAAGGTACAGTTTGCTTGCCTTAATCTCTTCATAAATAGTAATATATTCTTTTTGTGAATTTTCTAATATTAGCCTTATTAGACCTGAAAACTTTGTTAAATATTTACTTGCTTCAGTTTTATCATTTTTTAAAATATAATTATTAATTGAATTTAAAGCGTTAAATAAAAAGTGGGGATTCATTTGGTTAACCAATGCCTGGTTAATGTATTTGTTTAATTCATTTTCAAGAACTGTTTTCTTTTTTATTTCATTTAACCTGTATTTAAACAATAGATAAACTAAACTAATAAAAACCAAACTGATAAAAATAATAAAAACCGATGTTTTCCAAAATGGTGTTTTAATATTGAATGACATTTTTAATGGATTCGAATTCCATACTTCATCAGGATTCATGGCACTTATTAAAAGATCATAGTTCCCGGGTGGCAGGAATGAAAACCTTAAGTTTCTGTTTTTAGTAAAGGTCCAGGTGGTATCCACTCCCTTCATCATATATTTATACAAAATATTATTTTGGTTCTTAAATGAAATACCTTCAAACCTGACAGATATGTTATTTTCATTGTAAGATAAATTATAGCTGTTTTTTACTGGAACATTTTTATTATTTATAAAAACTTCTTTGAAATAGACAGGAAGTTCCAATGTATCCGTCTTAATTGAATTAATATTAAAGTGAATTAATCCATCGTTTGTTGAAATAAGCAAAGTAGTATCAAATAAGTAAATCTGTCTTATTTCATTTGTTAATAGTCCATGAGCTTTGGTGAATTTTGAAATTTTTGGTTCATACTTGTTACCTTCAATGAAATTAATACGATTTAAACCATTTTTTGTCCCTGCCCAAAGGTATTTATCTGAAACGGCCATTGATGTAATGGTGTTTGAACTTAATCCGTCCTTTTTTGTAATTTGGATAATGGTGTCTGGTTGTATAATTAATATTCCACCACCCTTGGTTCCAATAACTGTATTGTTTTGGTATTTTACAATGTCAAGTACCCTAAGTTTAAACAAATCGTTAGTTCTTCCTAAGTATTGCAGGTAATTGTTTTTATAATTCCACAGGCCGTTTATTGTTCCCAACCATAGTGTATTATCGTAGTCAAATATCAAAGAGTTAACCCGTAAACGGAAATTTTTATCAAGATGTGAACTAAAGTCAGTTTGCCCGTTGTACCAATGGTAGAATCCATTGCCACCTCCTATCCAGTAACCGCCTTTGTTATCTGAAACAATATCTTTTATGTTATAGTAGTGGTTATCATCAGGTGGAATTTTTTTATGGTTGTTCTTTATGCCTGTAACTTTTCCTGATTTAATAAAGTGCAAATTAAAAGATGTTCCAACCACTGTTTGTTGATTAATCGTATCATAAAAAATTTTAGTTACCTCTGTGGCGCTTTTTTCAAAAAGTTTTAAGTTTTTTATCTGGTTACCTGTTTTAAATGTTAGGAAATTTGAATGATACCCTATCCAAAGAGTGTCATTAAATTTATAAGCTGTATTGATATTATCTTTAACAAGTCCGCTTGACCTGTTATCGTAAAAAACATTTAATGAGGGAAGATAATAAACCCCGTTATGTAGTGTAGTAAACCAATATCCCTGTTTATTATCTTGAATAACAGATGATACATTAAAACCTTCTAATAATTTTAGGTCTGGTTGTTTTTTAAAAACACCTTTATTATAACGCCAGGCTCCAATATTTCGTCCACAAACCCAAATATTGTTTTCTTTATCTTTACTCATCCAGTGGATCGCAAAAGTATTGGTAATTCTTTTTACATTGAAGTAGTTATTAATTTCATAAATTATTTTTCCCCCTGAAACAAACATTTTGTGGTCATTTAGTTTAGTCGCATAACAATGCTTTAAGGTTTCAAATTCAAAATTTGGAAATGTCAAGGGGATAACTGCTTTTTTCTTAGAGTAAAGAAAGGTGTCTTTTTTATAGTGATAATAATATGATACCAGTAGCTTTTTGTTTGGATATTCATATATTTGGTTTATAAATGGTCTTTTTTTATCTTGCCCTAACTTTTTAATATCACCTGTAGCTGATACTGAAATTATACCTGAACCTTCAATTCCCATGTAAATATTATCAAGGCTGTCCACAAAAAAAGAAGATTTAAGGGGAACAGGTTTTATTTTTATTTCTTCAACAAGTAAATGGTTATATTTAAATGGATATATTTTGCCATTTTCAAAATAGGATAGTTCTGCAGTTATTGATATAAACCAAATACGTCCTTTATAATCTTCAAATATTTCAAGTATCGTGTTTTTTGCCAGGCCATCTGAAATGTCGTAATTGGTAAATTCATATCCATTAAATCTACTAACACCATTATCGGTTGCAAACCAGATGTATCCTTTTGTATCTTGTATGGTATGAAAAACATCAGAGCTGGGCAAACCATCATTTGCATCGTAGTGCCTCAGGGCATAATTTTGTGCTTTTACTATAGGAAGAAAAAGGGTGAAGCAAAAGCTAAGTAAAAATAATTTTGAACGAAAAATAAAGTTCATTAACTGATATTTTAAGTTCAAAAATAATCAAATGATTGGATATCATAGTAAAATATTGATAAATGAATTACTTTATTTTTAAAAAAAGGTGTTTTGTTTAGCGAATAACGGACAATGTGTAAGTGTGGCAGGCTATTCGTACAGCTTAGGTGCTTAAATAGCAACGTTTACCAACATTTTTGTTTAAATTGAATGTTGTTTCCATATGGTAATCGGTTTATTTAATTTTGAAAATACTTTAATAATCTATTTATATTGAACGTAAGATTTGAAGTTGTTCAGAAAATCCTTTGTTCTTATGATATATTTTGTAATTTTGAATTGTGAGAAATGAATTTACATATGATGAGTTATTACAGGAATACAAAACCAGCCAGGCTAAAGTTTCAGAACTTCAAAACAAGTTAAAAGAATTAAAGGGGAAAAAGGATGTAAAAGTTGGTAGACTTATATTTGATGAAGCGGTAAGCAAATTTGTGAACCTTTTACCTCAAATTGTTTACCAATCAGATGTTGAAGGGAATTTTTTATTTCTGAATCAATTTGCATTAAAATCATTTGGTTATACTGAAAAGGATTTTAAAAAGGGCATAAATATTAGGGATGTATTGAATAATGAAGAAGATTTTGTAGAATATAAAGAAGGTTTTGAAAGCAGTTTAAAAACAACACAGCAAAAAGGTAACCTTTTTACACTTAAAAAAAAGGACGGAACCTTATTTTATGGACTGGTTTATTCAACTGTTCTTATAATTGAAAATAATAACCCGATTATTTTTGGAACTGTTCTAGACCACTCTGAATTCCAGGAAATTTATAACAAGCTTGTGTCTACCCAAATGGAGTTACAAGAACTGAATGTAGCTAAAGATAAATTGTTTTCAATTATTGCACATGATCTTAAAAACCCGTTTAATGCGATTTCTGGTTTTTCAGAATTAATATTAAGTGGAATTAATGAATATTCTATTGAACAAATTGAAGACTATATAAAAGTAATACATAAATCATCGGCGAACGGATATTATCTTCTAGAAAACTTATTGGACTGGTCACGTAGTCAAACGGGAATACTTGCTATAAAAAAAGAAGATTTTAAGCTTTCAAGATTAATTCTGGAAAATATAGAGTTCCTTAAAGAAAAAGCACTGATAAAAGGCCTTGAGCTATCGGCTGATTGTGATGATTCATATATTGTTAATGCTGATAAGAACATGGTTAATACAGTATTACGTAATCTGGTGACCAATGCTTTAAAATTTACCAAGGAAGGAACAGTAAAAATTTTAGTAGAAAAAAACAAAGAACCTGGACTTGAAAAGAGTTTTGCGAAAATTACCGTTAAAGATACAGGTATTGGTATTCAAAAAGCCGTTTTGGACAAACTATTCAGGATTTATGAAAGTCACTCAACTGCTGGTACTGATTTTGAGCAAGGCACAGGATTAGGATTAATATTATGTAAAGATTTTGTTGAGAAGAATGGTGGTAAAATATGGGTTGACAGCGAACCTGAAAAAGGAAGTTCTTTTTATTTTACTTTACCTCTTCAGGCTAAATAAGCTTTATGCATTACGCTATTTATGACTACAGTCTGAGTACTTTTTCTTTTATTTGAAACTTTCCCCTTAAAACTTTTATCTTTACACTGATGTTATCAGTCTGTATACCTATATATAATTGCAAGCTAACAAAACTTGTAAGAAACCTTCTTATGCAGTTTAATGAAAGTGCTGTTTTTGGTGAAATTGTACTAATTGATGATGCTTCAGAAATTAAGTTTCGCAAAACAAACGAGCAACTCTCTAAATTGGATAATGTAAGTTACATTCAATTGGAGAAAAATATCGGACGTTCCAAAATAAGAAATCTATTCTTGTCACACGCTAGTTTCGATTATTTATTATTTCTTGATTGCGATTCGCTGGTTTATGATGCTAAATTTATTGAAAACTATTTGAACCTGATAGAAAAAAAGCATCCTGTAATTTGTGGTGGCCGTAGTTATTCAAGTATACGCCCCCCAAAAACACATTACTTAAGGTGGAAATACGGACTTGCCCGTGAGTGCTTGCCTGCAAAGAGGAGAGGGAAGAACCCACACAGATCATTCATGACCAACAACTTTGTGATTCATGCTAAGGTCCTTTCCAAAATTCAATTTGATGAACGTATAACCCAATATGGTCACGAGGATACCTTATTTGGTTATCGTTTAAAACAAAACAAGGTTCCCATTATGCACATTAATAATCCTGTACAACACCTTTTTACAGAAAGCAATGTTGAGTTCCTGGAAAAAACAGAACTTGGGTTGAAAAACTTAGTAGAAATCAGGAAGTTTGTAAATGATAAAGGTTTTGATAATGAAATAAAAATACTACGTATTTACAGGAAAATTTCCCGTTTCGGGTTAAAATATGTTCTTTTCTTTGCTTCATTTCTTGCAAAACCCATACTATTTAGGCTATTAAAAAATGGCAATGGGGGCTTATTCTTCTTTGATCTTTATAAATTTTTATTTTTTTTGAAACAAACACTAATTAAACCGGTAAATTAACCCAAAACTCATATTAGAATTATACCAGTTTGGATTGTTTTTAACGGGAACAATGCTATAATCAATGCGAACATTAAAAGCAACATTTTCTATAAAATAGTAGCTGCCCGAAACAATTCCGCTAAAATCGAAATGGTGCATATTTATGTTTGATGTAGGCACTTCTTCAGCATACTCAAACATCCGGGCTGAAATTAAATAAGAAAAAGCAAGGCCTATATCCAATTCTATATCGTTGATAGGTGTAATTCTAAGTAAAAATGGCATCTCAACATAATTCAAATGTGTTTTGAAGATTTCAACTCCATCAACATTCTTTAGGGCTCCTTTCCCTATATAATAAAGCTCCACTTTAGCACCGATAACTTCTGTGAAGTTAGTTTCAACAAAAACACCCGAAAATAGCCCCAATTTTTTGTAATCTTTTTGTGTATCGCCATCAATTTGGTTTGTGCTTAGGCCTCCCAAAAAACCACCATTTATTCTTTGTGCAGATAAGTTTAGGTAACTAAGGGTGAAAAATGAAAAAAGAATTATAAATTTTAGGTTTCTTTTATTTAGAAGTTTCATTTTTTTTAAAGAAAATAATTAGAAGCTATCAGAATAAGGATAATTGCTAGTAAACCAATATAAGTATACGGGTTTCCAAAATTGAAAGTCCAGCCTGTCAAAGGTGTAATTTTGGGAACAATCACCCTGGAATCTTTTCGATTAACATAAAAAACACCTTTCCAATTGTTAGGGTCTTTGCTCATTACTTCATAATGTACTTTCTCAAACTTGGTTTTCATAATTTGGTTTTTTGTATATCATGTTTTTTGGAACAATTCCTTAGTTTAAAATGGTGTTATATCATTGCCATAAATTTAATTATAAAAAAAGGCAAAGGCAAGATGTATCTCTTATGCCATTGCCTATAGAAGTATTAAATTTATATTAAATATTAAAGCTGTACTATTTCATTGGCACCCAGGTTTGCGTACGTCCAATCAACGAAAAGCCAATAAATCCTCTTACAGCGAGCTTATCCCCATCGCGTGATAATTTACATTTATAAACTTTCCCGTTATTGGGGTCTAAAATAGTACCGCCTGTCCATTCATTAGCATCGGTTTTTTTCATTTTCATAATAATTTTCATCCCCACAACTTTTTGGTTGTATCTTGGGTCATCTTCGTCACATTTATCACAAACATTATCTTTTTTGCTTTCATCAAATAATTTCATGATTTTTCCGTAGAATAGACCATCTTTTGCTTTCCAAATCTGTACAATTGACTTTTCTTCACCAGTTTCATCATCTATGGTTTTCCATTTGCCGCTTATTGTTTGGCTAAATGATGATGAACTGAACATAAGAAAAACCAGTAATACAAGGCTATTGATAATTAAATTCTGAATTGTTTTACGCATAATTTCTGCTTTTTAGGTTAATAAAATTTTGGTTAAAATAATTTTTTTTATCGAGTATTCCAAATTCCGAACTGGGCAAACGCATGAAGGAGTTATTCTTAATAAATTTAATACAATGTTTTTAATTTGCAAAAAGTAATAATTCAATTAATATTTTGAGTCGCAGACATAATTATTATTATTCTTTCAAGCATTTGCCCTACTTCTTTAGCTGAATAAACATATTGAAAAAATGGACTGATGTTTTATCAATCGGTATTGCTTAAGCGATTTGCAGAAATACAGACAGTTAGCGATTATAAATATTGGAAGTCTATTTTTAGTTACCAATTACTAATCATCTAATTGCTTGTTAATTAAAGTATAACAAATTATCGAACCTGTCACAGATGTATTAAACTTTAACCTGCAAAAATCAACAATCATGCGCTTAACTGAAGAAAGGGGCTTGTTTTATGTACTTCTTTTTTTCTGTAAACATATACTAAGCCATACTCAATACAATTTGACCTTCTGGCCTCTGGGAGGTTTTCTTCAAAATGTTTTTCGACATTGTTCCATATTTCCAGGATAATACTATCTGCCTGAGCCCTAAGGGAGGCAACTTTCAGCTGGCTTCGTGCAGAACTGTCTTTAAGTACTTTTTGGTGGTGGCATGCATCCAGGAATTTTTCATAATGCATTTTCACCATTGATATTTTGGGATTTAACAATGGGGTTCCCCCGCGCCGGGTCCTTTTTTCTTCACCTTCAATTATTTTCTTCCCGGTATTAATTATTTCCTCTTCGGTATTTAATGCTGGAACTTTTTTATCATTTGCTTTTAGTCCGTATAATGTCCTTATGCTACCAGGCAACTCTTCCCTTAGAATGGATAAATTAAGTACCTGTACAAAATGCGACAAGTACATTTGCGCTTTTTTAACAAACGTTAAATATTGCTTGTTGTTTTTAGCCTGTAGCTGAGTGGCTATACGTTGTTCCTGAACCGCTTTTTCGAAAGCAGACATAAACGATTTTAACTTAACATACATCGCCTGTGAATAGGCCAGTTCAAAAGGGGGCAGGTTTTTTCCTTTATCAAGGGCTGCTTTCATAGCCCTTATCCTTGCGGAATCTGTATTAGGTAGTCTTCTGTATGGCATTTTTATAATATTTTATTAAATTTTTTGCAAAAACAATGCCATCAATTTTTCTTAATTTATTGACTTATTATTGTATCTTGTAGAAATTGATTTTGAAAAGGACTGAAGACTAGTAGTGCGTTTTTTAATTAACATAGTATAAATTTATTTTAGATTTTTTCTTTAGGCAAGGCAAAATTTGCAAGCATAGCCGTAGCTACGGTTAATAATTTTAACGAAGCATAAAGGAAAAAGATTTATAAATTTGCTATGTTAATTAGGAATCGTACTACTAGTTGAACGTATTAAAATTTAAAAAAGTACACTTAATTAAACATACATGTTTAACTTTAAACACACACTGCCTGTCCTGATTTTTTTCGGGAAGCATGATTGTTGAACATAATTTGCTTTGAATGTGTCGGTTGCAGACTGTAAATGTTTCATCTGACCATTAAAATACTTAAATATAAACAGATGAAACAAGCATGTTAAAAATAATTATTAACACACACGAGAATGATTATTTTAGACATGCGGTAACATCTGACCATTAAAATACTTAAATATAAACAGATGAAATGTTTTTTTAAAAAAGACGACCATAGCCGGTTCGGTTTAATTTCAAAAACTAAGCTGAAGCTATTCTTATTGGTTACCATAAGTATTAATATCGTTTTTTTCGTGAAAAAAGCAAGTGGTCAAACTAAAGATAGCATAAAATCAATATACAATTTATCGCTGAAAGATTTAGCGGGTATTAATGTAACAACAGTATCTTTAAAAGAAGAAGAAATAAATATTGCCGCTTCAAATATTACCGTAATTACCAGGCAAATGATTGATGAAAGAGGATATCAAACCCTTGTGGAAATTTGTGAAGATCTGCCCGGCTTTGATTTTATGATGTTTAACGATGGCGGGGGTGAGTATCCAACATATAATATGAACCGGGGCGTTGGGATTATTGGAAATGCAAATATATTGATAATGGTCGATGGCATAATTCAAAATAATATCAGCTTTAATTGGTCACTTTTGTGGACTTATGAGAATCTGTTTGCGGATATTGAGCGGATTGAAGTTATTGAAGGGCCTGGCTCTGCTATTTATGGTGCCCAGGCTTATACGGGCATTATTCACTTTATAACACGTTCAAAATTTTCAGGTGTTGAAGTAAAATCATTTTATGGTTCTGATTTTACAAGAGGAATAGATATTTATGCAGGACATAATTTTAAGGAAAATATTGGCTTTTCATTGGCTTTTCATAAATATAATAGTGATGGAGATAAAGGGGACAGATATGACCCCGGGAACTATTTTCATAACCTTCAATTTCCAAGTACAATATTGCAAGATTATGATGCAAACGGAAATTATGTGACTAATGTTGCTAACTCAAAAGGGGGACAAGCTATCCCTGATGGTTTCCAGAACTGGAATGGCAGTTATTCTTTTAGAGCAAAAATAAATTTTAAAAACACCGAAATTGGAAGTTTCTTGTGGGATGTAAATAGAGGTTTCTCATCTGCTATTAATGGATATGAATATAACCTAATGCACAGTGACCATAGTTCAAGGTCTGGGGGGTATCATATTTATGCGAAAAATGAGGCGAAATTAGCTGATAAATTAAGTCTCCAATCAAATCTTGTTTTTCGGGCAACCCATATCTTACCTAACACAGGTTTTCGTTATAACTACCAATTTCCTGAATTGACAAAAAATTATGTTTCCTATGAATATCAGGGCTTTATAGAGGAAAGGGCTCATTATGATTTATCTGAAAAAACAAACTTGCTTTTGGGTATTAAAGGTACAAGAAGTATTAAAAGCCGGAGAGTCGTTTCACTAGGCTATTTCCCGGAAAAAGAATATGAAACACAATCATCCTGGGAAGAAGCTAATGCTGGAAATGGTATTGGAATATTTGAGGAATTTCCACCAGTAATTGTGAATGAGTTTGCCGCGTATGGCCTTTGGAATAATCAATGGACAAAAAACATTTATAGTTCAATAGGGCTTAGGTATGATTACAGTTCGGAATATGGGCAAATTGCTAATCCGCGTGTTGCATTTATTTATAACCCGGCAAAAGTATTTGGAACAAAATTATTATATGGAACCGCTTTTAGGCAACCCAGTATTTTTGAACTAAATAGTGAATTTAGGGGTAACCCTGATTTAGAGCCTGAAAAAATAAATACTTATGAGCTGGAATTGAACAGCATGTTGCTTAAAGATAAAATACAGCTTAGGACTAATATTTTTTATTCAAAAATGCTGGATTTTATTGGTAAGGTACCTGATATAAGCATGCCTGCCGGTGAGCGTTATGAAAATTTGGATAAATCTGAGGTGTCCGGTATATCATTCTACTTCACATATAAGTTTCTTGAACATATCCGGTTTTATTCAAACTATATGTTTATGACTGGAAAAGCTGCTGATACATTGGCTTGGGAACAAATAGAACGCACGGCAAAAAATAAAGTAAATGCAGGCATAAACTTTCATCTTTTTAAAAATAAACTTATAATTGATGGTCGTGTAAATTATGTTGGTGAACGTAAAGCCCAATCAACAAATAAATGGCTTTATGAATATGAAAATGGATATGCACCTGCATACAGTAAAGTGAATCTTACTATTTCCTATGAATTTGTTAGGCATTTTACAGCCCAATTTATTATTAATAATGTTTTTGATGTGCAATATTATGGAGTTGGCAGGGAAACGGGTTCAGGAATGGTTGATGAATATGATTATCAAACTAACCCTAATCCTGAAGGGCATATTCCTGCATACCACCCTCAACCAGGTAGAACTTTTTTAATACGCCTCAATTTTAAGCTTTAAGTCTTTTTATAAATAGAAACCTTGCTTATGCTAATAATTAATAAAAATATAAAATACAACGCTGTACTCATAGGTTTTTACTTTCTGTTTATGGCCAATAGTTTGTTTGCGCAGAGGGATATATTGGATACATATGATTATAACCTTATTGAACTATCAAAATTGGAAGTGGTATCTGCCTCAAAAACGATAAAAAATATAAATGAGGTTTCAGCAACCATGCGAATAATTACAAAAGAAGATATTATTGAAAACGGCTATTTTACACTTGAAGAAGCACTTTCTGATATGCCGGGTTTCCAACTCAGGAATATTTTGGGCTTAAACAGTTATGTTTTTCAAAGAGGCATACCCGCGCAAAATAATAAAATACTTATTTTAATAGATGGTGTACAAATTAATGAACTAAATTCTGGTGGTTTCTATGGCGGTGGTCAATATAACCTGGCTAATGTTGAACGGATTGAAGTTGTTTACGGCCCGGCTTCCGTTATATATGGAA
>JBDLJL010000083.1:0-23101 GCA_039714415.1 Bacteroidota bacterium | reverse complement strand
TTTTCATCTGTTTATATTTAATTATTTTTAATGGCCAGATGGAACATCCACATTCTACAAGCGACACACTCAAAGCATACTACACTTAATAATCATCCTCGTGTGTGTTAAAATTACTATCATGGATGTTTCATTGCTTTTTAAATACATTAAAAAAAAATTCTTTTTTATTAGAAACTAAAATTCCAAAAAACTTGTGAAAATATCAAAGCTATGTTAAAATTTTCACTTTACCAATCAATACTATTGGTTTTAAAGAAGAAAAGGTTTAATTTCGATAGCTCAAAATAATCTGAATATCAAGAACATAAGCAACAAGTAACTAAAAATCAATTAAATAATATCATATGAACTTAATAAAAAAACGAAACAATGTATTTGGGGTATTACTTTTTATCCTTTTTATTGGATTAACTTCATGCAAAAAAAATATCCCAATGGATCTTTCTAAGGAAAGTATTATCCCTAAGCCCGTTTCAGTAACTGCATCAAATAGTTCTTTTGAATTGGAAAAGGGGGCAAAAATTTACGTTAGTGACAGTGCAGAGGTTTTTCGGATAGGGGAGTACTTTGCAAAAATTTTAAACACTTCAACAGGGTTTGGAATTTCAGTTGAGCAAATCAATGAGGAGCCAGAAGAAGGTAACATTTATCTTTCTATATCAGACAAAGGACTTGGTGAGGAAGGATATGAACTTAATGTTACCGAAGATCATATTAGTTTAAATGCTGATAAACCAGCAGGTTTAATTAGGGCGATTCAAACTTTAAGGCAAATATTGCCGGCTAAAATTGAATCATCTGATGTTCAGTCCGGTTCTTGGAGAATTGCTACCGGAACCATAAAGGATTATCCTGATTATTCTTACCGTGGTGCAATGCTTGATGTTTGCCGGCATTTTTTTAGTGTAGATGATGTTAAAAGGTATATTGACTTATTGGCTTATTATAAAATGAATGTATTACACCTGCACCTTTCTGATGATCAGGGCTGGCGTATTGAAATTAAATCATGGCCAAACCTTACAACTCATGGTGGCAGCACCCAGGTTGGTGGTGGAGAAGGTGGTTTTTACACCCAGGAACAATATAAAGAAATCGTAGAATATGCACAGGAGCGCTATATTACTATAATTCCGGAAATTGATATGCCCGGTCATACAAATGCAGCTTTAGCTTCTTATCCTGAACTAAATTGTAATGATAAGGCAACTGAATTATATACAGGAACTGAAGTGGGTTTTAGTACATTATGTATTAAAAAAGATATTACCTACAAATTTGTTGATGATGTTGTTAGCGAATTGGCTGCTATTACTCCCGGTCCATACATTCATATTGGTGGGGACGAATCACATGTAACAGCTATGGAAGATTATATTCCATTTATTAATAAAGTACAGGATATTGTTCAGTCTTACAATAAAATAATGATTGGTTGGGATGAGGTTGCCCATGCAAAATTAAAAGCTAATTCTATTGTACAATTTTGGGCAAAAAAAGAAAATGCCCTAAAAGGAGTTAACCAGGGAGCAAAAGTAATAATGTCACCTGCAGTAAAAGCCTATCTTGACATGCAGTATGATTCAACAACCGTATTGGGTTTGCACTGGGCTGCTTATATTGAAGTGGATAGTGCTTATATTTGGGATCCGGCAACATTTACTGAAGGAATTACAAAAGAAAACATACTGGGAATTGAAGCTCCTTTGTGGTCTGAAACCATTGTCAAAATGGACGATATTGAGTATATGACTTTCCCTCGACTTCCGGGGCTTGCAGAAGTTGGTTGGACTGTATCTTCTGAACGAAACTGGGATGAATATAAGATACGGTTGGGCAAACATGCTGAACGCTTTGATGCTCTTGGCATAAACTATTATAAATCGAAACTGGTACCTTGGGTAAATAAACAATAGTGATTTATCCCACGAGCCTTATTTCTGATATTGTTGGTTTTACTTGGACTTTGCCCTGTATAAAATTTGGCGGAATATTTTGCGAGTAAAATTTTTTGACCTTGATTAACTCAGATATTTATGACTAATCATAAATATCTGAGTTAATTTGTGTCAGAATTTTTCAGGCTTGGCCAGTTTATGGATTAGTTCAATTTAAGTTTTTCTGAAAATATTCTGATAAGTTAAAAAACGCATTTTTTTCCTTATCTTCCAGATACAAATGGCAGGCAATGAGAATGTTTTCTCTTTTTGAAACAGTTAATTTCAATTTATCTAAACCGATGCTGTCTAAGAAGGAATATTTGTTTTTGAAACCCAATTCTTTTGTGAGTTCAATAATCCTTTTAAAATCAAGCCTGACTGAAATATTTTCTTTTTTTCGGGTTTGATATACCCGGGGTTTTTCAGTATGCTTGTTATAAGTAAGGTAATTATCTTCAATTTTATTAATAATAAAGTTACTTCCTTTAAACAGTAAAGTATCTGATTTATATTTAATAAGCGGGTTTTGTTTATAAATTGAATCCAGGGCTGGCTCTTTAACACCTAAAATGGCTTTTATGTCCCATATTTTATCCCGGGTTTTCTCTTTTACTTCAACTTTGTTGAAATTGTCATCATATTCGTAAGTAATAAATTCATTTTCAATAATCTTACTACCATTAGCAACCAAATTCATCCTTCCGTCCCAGGCAGCAAAATACGGAAATTTTTTGGTGTTGATTTTAACAGATTTCAATTGCCGGGCTATTTGAAAAAATGCAGCAGGCTTAACATTTAGATCAATATTAACGATACTGCTGTCAACATTTTCAATAAAATAAACTTCTTTTTCAGGGTTGATAAAAAGTTTATCCAACAAGCTGCCCTTTTTTTGTTTTAAACTGGCAGTGATTTCAATTTCACCATCATTAAAATTTATGAAAGTTGAAACAGATTCAACAGTATCATTTAAAAACCCCAATCTTTTTGGAAGGTTTTCACTACCTGGTTTTGAATAGAAAAAACCGTCAAACTTATTGGCTAAACCTTTAACAAAGTTGCTGTCGGCCATAATGGATTGCCCTTTCCTGGTGGATAAAACTTTTTTTAAGGTTTTAAACTTTCCTGCTTTATCATCAACGGCTTTTGTACCGGCAATAAAATCGTTATTCCATACCAGTATAAGGTTTAAACTTTTATAATAAACTTGTTTAATACCTTTATCTTCTTCAATTATAAAATTTAGTTTATGGGAAATACTGTCGGCAAAATTGTTAAATCTATCAATATCAGAAATTGTTAATATAAAAGCTGTATGGTTTAAAGAAATGGAATCTTCGGTGGAAAATAAAACAATTTTATCCAAAAACTCCAGGCCACTTTTTGACAAGTCAATATCTGACAAAGAATCAGGTATATGTTCAATTAGCCCGGAAATATTTTTGGAGCTTTTGCCCAGATCATCAAAAAATAATTTGCTTGATAAATCAAAAGTATTAACTACCAATACAGATGCTGCATTTTTGGGTACTTTATAGAGGATATCAATATCCTGTTTTTTGTTAAAGATTAAAAATACAGTAATACTGCTAAGTAAAATACCTATCAGTAATATTATTATGACATGTTTTTTTGTCATATTCTTTTTCCACTTTTGATATATAATGAATTTAAAAACGTAAGTAAATCTACAATTGAATTTTCTTCTGATTTTTTAAGTTCCAAAATATAACTGCCGCTTATTTTTTTGGCATCGGTTTTTCCTGTCATTATAATATTAGATAATATTTTGGATGTTTCAATAAGCATGTTTTTTTCTCCTTTTGCAAAACCTGCTTCTGCAAAATATCCTGCTATTTTTTCAATATCGGCAAAAGCTACAAACGTGTTTTTTCGGAACATTTTAGCATGTTGTTTTCCCGGCTGTTTACTTTTTTCATAAACAACAGGACTTTTTATAAATGATTTGTTATTGGAAACAAATAAAATATCGTCATGTATGCTCAAAAAAACAGGTATTTTGTTGTGTTTAATATGCACGCTGTAAATGTTGCCTTCTTTTCTTAAGAAATCAAGGCTGGTTAACAGTTTAAATATTTTATCAATATCAGTTTGGTTTTTAATGCCAAGCATCATTTGAACTTCAGGCATTGTTTGAACTGAAGTATCGGTAATTTCAACCTTGTTAAACTCTTCATCATAATCATAAGTTGTATGTATTACTTCCATAGGTTTTACACCATTTACAGCCAAAACCATATCGCCGGTAAAGATATTATAAAGAGCTTTTTCATCAATAATAATATCAATAATTTCCATAGCAGGAACTGCCGATTTTCCATACTTGGGAACTGCAGGCAGGGTTTTCTTTAAAATACTTTTTACTCCTTTTGAAACACCCTCAATATCAAGACCAAACGCATAATATCCCATTAAATCTTTGTCCATGTATTTAAGGAGTTTTTTTGATATTTTTTTCTTTTTTACATCCTTGTATAAATCTTCAAGCATTTTACTGTAGGTAACATCTGACTTTAATTCAACCTTGTCTTTATCGAAATCCAATGAGGCAAAAAGTTTCATGCCTGTGTACAACTCCATGATGTTATTGAAAAGTAAACTTTCTCCCAGCGACCGGTATACTAACCCCTTAAAATTATTTATATATAGTTGGTTAAATTGGCCATAATCCATAATAATTGCTGCATCAGGATTATGTTTAACATTTTTAACATATTCGGCATTGGATGCAAGTGATTTTGTTTTGTTTTTAAGCAAAACTGGAAGGTTCCTTTTTACCCAGTCTTTTTTAACACTGTCAGTTGCGGAACGTAATAAGGAATAAATATTATAAGAGGGTTTTTTATATCCCTGGTTTTTTTCCTGTTGTTCACTATCTGATTTTGTTTTTTCAGTTTCTTCAATCAAATCATCAAATTCAATTTTAATACCTGATTCTGTCTGCCATACTTTATTTTCAACAGAATACCTTTTTTTAATTTCAGTCCTAATCGAATCCTTGTAATGAGGCCAAATGGATAATCCAAAAATGGAAGCTGTGTTAGTATTCCAAACTATTTTGACATCTTTTGTGTCAATGTATTTATAATTATCTGTAGCAATAATTGCATTATTTTTTTTGTTATCCGTCAGGAATTTTATAAAATTTTCAAACCTTGCTTCATCAGATAAAGCAACAATTAAGGCTCCATAAAATACTTTTCTGTCTGTGTTTGCATAAAAATAAGACTTGCTATTGGTGTTTATCCCATATTTATTTAGGTCAAGATAATTGGAACTGTCTTCTTCTATAAAATCTGTAAAAACCTCTTTAATTTCTTTATCCATTTTTTCCAACAATGGAAGCTTTATTAACTCTTCAAGTTTTGCTTTTGTATTTATTTGGTTGATATCAAGCATCCCTGTGAAAAAAGTTTCTTTTGGTACCAGGTTTATCAGGTCTTGGGCTTGTAAGCTTGAAAATGTTACCAATAATAAGATAATTGATATAAATTGTTTAATTGAATTCATGTGCGTTATTTGATTATTTTAAATGAATGGTATTTTTTATTGTTTTTTTATTTGTGATTAAATCTTTAACATTAACTTTCAGCATAACAGCCTTGCCGCTTTTTGACTTTAAGGCATCCGGGTTGGAATAATTACTAACTGGGGACTTAAACCTGTAAATAGTAGTATATTTTGCGTTTTTAAAAACGGATTTGTCTTTTTCAGATAAAGTGTTGTATTCGTTTATCAGGTTGTAGCTATATAAACGTGTAAATATTTTTTCAGTATAGCTAAAATTATTTTTAATTATCGGGGTGTAACCATTTGGTCTGCTTAATGTTGTGTTAATGTTGTTAATTGATTTATTGAGTGTTTCAATATCTTTAAAGTCGCCGCTGATTGAAAAAATATAATCTTCCCAGTTTTCTTTAACCAACACATTACTTATGCTGCTGTCATTATTAAGTATGGTTTTTAAATGTTCAAGATTTTCTTTAAAATCTTCAATTTTGGGAACCGGTCTGCCATTTACAGAATCAAGCAATAGCATCGAATTTATGTTCAATTTGCTTTGGCTCATATTAACTGTAAAATTGAAAGTTCCTGAACCATCGTCATTCAGGTTTACTTCTTCAATAATTTCAAAGCACGAAGGGAATAACAAAAGGCTTAGAACAAAGCTAAACCCTAAAACAAATTTGTGGGTAAATATTTTCAATTGTAGTTTAATGGAAAATTAAAATTTGCAAATATAGAAAAAAATGGAATACAGTGACTATTTTAAATATGATCCATTTATTGTGGAAAATTAAAAAATAATGCGCCCACCAGTTAAATCTCCAAGTTCTTTTCGGGCTTCTAAAAGTGCCATTTTTTGTTCAAAAAGCTCTTTTTCTTTTTCCCTGTCATCACCAACAACTTTAAAGCTTAGTTCATTTTCCTTAATCGCCTGATTCAAGATTTTTAGCTTATAGGTGTTTATCGTTTTTGGAATAATTTCTTTTAGTCTTGATTCTGTTGCTTCAATTTTTTTCCCGTCTTTTTCCCAAATGGTACTCATTTTATAGTTTTGGCTAAAAATGTTGGCAGCCAGTTTTCTTATTTTATCTTCCTGGTGGTTAATAAAGTGCTTGCTTTCCAAAAGTTCTTCTTTTTTTATTGACTCAACATAATCTTCGAAAACCTGTTTGTAAATAAGGTTTTTAAACTCGAGTTCATCATTTCGTATTTCGTTGGTAATGTGTTCGGCAACAGTTGTTGAATGGGCTGTAAATGAAGCTTCATCTGTTTCTGAGTACAGTTCATGGTCACCAAAATTCAATAGCAGGGATATTAACTCTTTTTCATTAACTTCAGCAAAAACATCATCAATAAAACCGGGTAAAGGTGTACTTTGACTGATATTTACTTCCTGCCTGACTTTGGAAAACTCTCTTTTTCGATGATCTTCCCGTTTTTTGAAAATTCGTTTATTGGTTTCGGCATAAAGCGCATCTTCTTTTACATGTAAAAGGGTGCTACAGTCACGTATATACATGCTTCTGGTTATCGCATCAGGGATTATGGCAATGGATGCTACAATATTTGAAACCAAACCTGCTCTTTTTACCGGGTCATTCTGGGCATCTTTTAATAATAGTGAGGTTTTAAAACGGATAAAATCTTGTTCATTTTCAGTAATAAAGTCTTTTAGTTCCGACTTGCTCAATTTTTTGGCAAATGAGTCAGGGTCTTCACCTTCAGGGAAAAGGACTACTTTTACGTTCATCCCCTGTTCCAGTATCATGTCAATCCCGCGGAAAGATGCTTTTATTCCGGCATCATCTCCATCATATAAAATGGTAAGGTTTTCAGTAAACCTTTTTACCTGGCTTATTTGGTTTTCAGTTAAAGAGGTTCCTGAAGAAGCAACAACATTTTCAATCCCGGCCTGATGCAATGAAATCACATCAGTGTAACCCTCAACCATATAGCATTTTGTATGCTTCACAATGCTTTTTTTGGCAAAATAAAGCCCGTAAAGGATATTGCTTTTATGGTAAATTTCTGATTCGGGTGAATTCAGGTATTTTGCTGTTTTTTTATCAGTTTTTAATATCCGCCCACCAAAACCTATACTGCTTCCTGAAAGACCGTGTATTGGGAACATAACCCTGCCGGCAAAGCGGTCGAATCGGTAATTGTTTTTATCAATGGTTAAACCTGTATCGGTCAAATATTTTAATTTGTAGCCATTCTTTAGGGCTTCGTTGGTAAAAGCATCACGTTGTTCAAGGCTATAGCCTAGCTGAAACTTTTCAATTATTTCTTTAGAGAAACCACGTTCTTTAAAATACGATAGTCCTATTGCTTTACCTTCTTGGTGGTTGTGCAAGATACTTCTGAAATATTTATTAGCATATTCAGAAACAATCAGCATGCTGTCCCGCTCATTTTTTTGGGCTACTTGTTCTTCGGTCTGTTCTGTTTCAACAACATCAATACTATATTTTTTTGCAAGATATTTAAGGGCTTCAGGATAACTCAATTGCTCATGCTCCATAATAAAGCCAACAGAGTTGCCAGCTTGTCCACAACCAAAACATTTGTATATTCCTTTTGCCGGCGAAACAGTAAACGAAGGGGTTTTTTCATTATGGAAAGGACAAAGGCCCAAATAATTGACACCCCTGCGCTTCAAATTCACAAAATCCTGCACCACATCAACAATCTGGGCTGTATCAATAATTCGGTTAACGGTATCCTGATCAATCATTTATGAATGTATATTTTTTAATGATATTTTGCAAAGGTAATTAGAATTAGGAAAAAAGGCGAAGGCTGAGGCTAAGGAAACTCTCTTTAACCGATATGGTTTTTTGAAACTTCCTCAGCCTCAGCCTTCTTATTAGTTGTCAGTAATTATTTTCTAAACAAATCTTCTTTTTTAACAATCTTAAGGTTACCATATTTTTTCAGGGCATCTAAATCAATACGTTTTTGATCTCCCACAATGGCAATTACCCATGGTTTTCCTTTTAGGTTTTTCTCGTAAAATTCCAAAATTTCATTAAACTCCATATCAAGATAATCGTCATAGCGGCTTTTTCTGGGATCATCCGTGTATCCCTGGTTCATCCATCGTGAAACACTCATGGATTTATACCTGAACATTGGCTGGCTGGCATTGATTGAAAGTGTCAGGTTTTTACGTACCTCATCAATTCGTTCCGGTTTTTTTGGCATCTCTTTAAGTATAGATGTGTACACTTCAATAGCCTCATTGGTTTTATCAGCCTGGGTAGATAACCATCCCTTAAAATAGCCTGGTTTGTCCCTGTAAAAAGAAGGACTGTAACGGCCTGATGAGCCATAGGCTAAGGAACGAAACTCTCTTATTTCCTGAAAGATTATTGAAGCCATGTTCCCATCGAGATAATCATTGAAACCTGCCATTTTTATCAGGCTATGTTCATCGTTGATATTGCCCTCAACCATAAAATTAATATGGCTTTGGATGGCTTTTTTATCATTTAAAAATAAAATGGTGTTTTCGTTGTATTTAGTACGCCCTATTTCGATATACTCATTTTTTGCCTGTAAATTTTTAGGGACATCCATATTTTTATTATATATATTGGTAAAGTTTTCAGCGCTTTTGGTTCCACAATAGTGAACTTCGTATTCATGCCTAATTATTTCATTCATCTTATCAATAAGTTGATTTACAGTTAATGATTTGACTTGTTTTACAGATAAACGTGACAGGTATTTTGAATTATTGGCAAATAATGCATATTCACTAATTGCATTGCTTTTTGTGCGCACTTCTTTAGCTTCAAATTTTAGTTCCATCTTGTAATCCTGGACTAGTTTTTTAAGATGTTTTTCTTCAATGCTAATGTTATTTAGGAATTGGTTAATTAATTTAAGAGATTCTTCCAAATTTTCTTCAAGCCCTGAAATATTAATGGTTGTAGAATGAAGATTGCTGTATGCATAAAAACTGCAACCCAACATTTGCAGTTTGCGTTTAAAGGTCTTGTATTCCATATCCTTAGGTTTTGAATTGTCAAACATAGCAGCTGCCTGATTGACCAAAGGGTCTTTAAAATTCCCTTTTCCAAAAACCAAACGTAATGAAAAAACGTTATTTATCGGGTTGGGTGTAATATATCCTTTAACTCCTTTGCTAATTTCTGTGCAAAAAACATCTTTATTAAAATTAATAAATCTTGGCGCCATTTCAATTACCGGGAGAGCATCTATTTTTTTAGCATAGTCTGATTTTTGATCCGTATTTTTTGATTTAATTGGTTTATAAGGAGGTTTGTCAATTTTATCTTTTTTAGGAAAACCCATTTTAGAATGAAAAGCCAGGTAATTGCTGCCAAAATATTTATTTACCAGTTCTACAACATCCTTTTTGTCAAGCTTATCAATATTTTTAGGGGCATTCAGATAATCTTCCCATTTTACACCGTATAAAAAGGCATCGGCAATAGCATAAGTCCGCCAGCGCATATCTTCAATCCTTGATTCGTAATGTTTTTTCATTTCTGTTTTGACTGCGGTTAACAGTTCTTTGTCAAAATTACCTTTACGTAACTTTTCCAATTGTATTTCAACTTCCTTTTCAGCATTTTTTAATGACTGTCCTACAATTTTAGGGACAAAAAACACGTAAGTCCCGCCAAGTTCCTCATGTATGTCGTTCATCATTCCTGCAAACATCATTTTATTATCAATACGTAGCTGATCGAGAAGTCCTGTTGAAGAACGGTTACTTAGTAAATTGGAACAAAGTTCAAGACCAAGTTCGTCAGGATGGTTTTTGGGTACTGTCCTGTAGCCCCTGATACCTATTTTTATAGGACTTAGCCTTTTTTTTATAAGTTCCCTTCCCTTAAAAGGGGCTTCTTTAAGTTCTAATTTTTCAGGGATATTTCCAGTTCGCCATTTGCCAAATTTTTCTTCAATTAAAGGTTTAATTTTCTCGGACTCAAAGTCGCCGGAAATTACCAAAGCCATATTGTTTGCAACATAATATTTCTCAAAATATTCGGCCATTTTACTTAACGAGGGATTCTTTAAATCTTCTGTAGTACCCAGGATAGTTTGTTGCCCATAAGGTGAATTTCTATAAAATTCTTTCAGTAATTTTTCAAACAAAGCATTCATTAGGTCATCTGCATACATATTTTTTTCTTCGTAAACAGTTTCAAGCTCTGATTGGAACAAACGAAAAACGGGATTAATAAAACGGTGGCTGTAAAGTTCAATCCACTTTTCAATTTGGTTTGAAGGGAAACTGTTATAATATAAGATCGATTCGTAACCCGTTCCTGCATTAACATTTTTGCCACCCATCCCGTTAATTATTTTATCTAATTCATTGGGTATAGCATAATCTGCAGCTTTTATCGAAATACGGTTTATTTCTTTTTGAATAGACAGCCGTTGTTCCTTATCTTTTGTTTTACCTAAATCATCATACAACTTACTAATGCTGTCAAGATAGAGTTTTTCTTTTTGGTAATTAATGGTTCCAATTTCGTTAGTCCCTTTAAACATGATGTGTTCAAAATAATGGGCAATACCCGTTGCATCCTTTGGATCACGTTTAGCACCGCCTTTTACAGCAACCATTCCATGAACCATTGGCATAGTGCGATCCATATTTAGGTAAACAGTTAATCCATTACTAAGTTTGTAACTTTCAACTTTTAAAGGATTTTCTTGTGCGTACAAATGGAATGTGATCGCATAAAATAATCCAAGGAGAAAAATGTTTTTCATGATTGTTTGGTTTAAGATTATAAAAGTGTTTAGTTTTATAAAGATTTAAAAACGTCATGTTTATAGGAGTGTAAAAAAAAGTATAAAAAAATCCATCACATAGCGTGTGATGGATTTTTTTATACTTTTTTGTTAATATTTGTTATCAAAAAATAACATTAATGTATAATATTTAGTATGACTTCTGCAAGTTAACTAATGTTTTAGAATTGAGCATTATAAAACTCAATAATTTATTCTACAAAAACTCTAGCCTGAATCCTGCATTCAACCAAAACCCTCTGTTTTGAACGTTATTAGGGTCATTTATATAAATATTAGTAAGTCCCCATTCATAACCGGCATCAATAAATATTTTATTAATAGATATACCCGCACCAAGGTTCATGCTTAAAATAAACTTACTAAAGTCTTCTGGTGTAAGGTTAGTGGTATTGGTGTTCACTTTGGTTACAATTTGTGCTGCCGGACCTCCAAAAAGGTGAAAATTAAGATCATCAGTAGCATCCCCCAATAAATTAATACCTACAAAAGCAGGTATTCTTAACGAGCTTATGTCATTTTTAAATTCAGGAAGACTTGTACTTAACTCTTGTAAATTCCAGTTATTTTTCACCCAGAATATACCCGGCTCAAAATAAAACTTCTCACCAAAAGTAACCGTTCCTCCAAGTTGCCATCCCAACCTGCCAGTTGTTTCGTAAGATTGCAAATCGCTTGACATTCTGGTAAAGTTCATACCTATTCCCGGCTTAATAACCATTTGTGATAAGCCTGTAAAAGCAAAACTTATTAGTAAAATTAATGTAATTGCTGTTTTTTTCATCTTGTTTTAATTTAGTTAATATTTTTTTAATATAATATTACGATTAATGAAAATCAATTTCTCAAAGTCTTGTCAATATCCTTTAGTAAATTTTCCTCCCTGGGCCATCGAGCTTTTGGTTCTGCAATATTTCCTTTTTCATCAATAATTACATAATAGGGTATCCCCGGAATTTTAAATAATTTTTTAAATAAAGCTTTTGATTCCGGATCAATTCGATAATGAGAACCGTTTATATTTATTCTTTTTAACCCACGAAGCCATTTTTCTTGTTCAATATCGGTAGACAAATATAAAAAAGCAACATTTTTATCCTTAAAATATTTTTGAACGTTTTTTGAATGAGGCATTTCCCTTATGCAAGGACCACACCAGCTTGCCCAAAAGTCTAGATAGATTACACTTCCTTTTAACTTTTTTAATACTTTTTTAAATTCGAGTATTTCGCCTGATTCAGTATATAGTTTTACTTCTTTTACTTCTTTTGGGAAAGCTGTTCCCTTAAGGTGATTAAGTTTTTGGGCATTGGTATTTAACAGTGTGCCCCCAAATATTAATATAAACGCGAACGTGTATTTAAAAAATTTCCCCATTAAAAAAGAAGTTTAAAATTCAGTTAACTGCATTATATAACGCACAAAATGAAATTTCATTATTATAGGACTAATTTTAATACTGACTTTAATTGTGTATTTAGTTTGCAATATTACCTTAACCCCAATAATTCATATAATTATTGCTTTCTGCCAAAGCGACTAACTTCAGCTAAAATTTTGGATACCCAAAATTAAGCTTCACTAAGTCGGGGTTTCACGCATTTAGATTCATGATTAGAAAAACTCATGAATAATGCGGGTTAAAAATTTATTTCAAGCAAAGTTTGTAATACAGGTTTAAAATATTAACCATTATCAAAACGTTTGAACTGTTGATGTTAAATATATCAAAAGTTATCAGAGCGAATACAGTTTGAGATTCGGGGTGATATTCCAACAAAAAAGCGAAATTTATTATTCGCCGATAATCATGCTTTCCCTGTTTCTTTATCCATTGCTTATTTGTTGAAATAATAAGCCTTATATCTGCAATCAAACAATTAACTTACTAATAGTCACGGCGTGGGTTTTAAATTAATGGCGAACAATATTGTAGTAAAACACTGTTTACCAGTTACCCACACCGTGACTTTGTGTATTTGATGTAAGGTTAAAAATAAATAATATCCCCGGACAAAACCTGCTTAGTATTAAAAGTTTGATGAAAAGCGGCTAAAGCAGGAAGGGCTGTACAGTGCGAAGGGTAAATTCTTTCAATATTTCGATGTTTAAAATATTCAATAGTTTTTTGTGTTTGCAAATCATTCTTTTTTAGGTGAAAACCGCCAATTACACCATAAACATTGTCAATACCGGTTACTTTAATTGCATAATCAATAGTATTGCAAATACCTGCGTGGGCACATCCTGAAACCACAATAACTCCTTTGTCAGATTTTACAGCTAAGGCGGAATCATCTGGCACAAAGTCTTCTGTACCATCTTCTAATTCAAAAGTGGTTGTTTTTGCTTCAAAATCATTCAATCTTGGAATTTCTCCCAAAAAAGTAATTTGATCGGATATTTGAAATGGTTTTTTTGATGTAATCAGATTGAATTTTTTGGCAGCTTCTTTTTTTGAAAAGGGAAGTCCAATATACGATTGATCCTTTTTTCGGTACTTTTTCTGAAAGGAATCCGGGTGCGTAATTAGTGTTTTATTTTCAATATGTTTTAACCCGTTCCCATGATCCCAGTGACCATGGCTAAGGACAACTGTATCTACAGAGGTTAAATTCAGTTTCAGCAAAGTTGCATTTTTCAGGAACAGATCAGAAGCTCCGGTATCAAACAAAATGGTCTTGTCTGCCTCAATTAGATACGATAGTCCATGCTCTGAACCACAAACATCACCGGGGGCGTTATCATTTAGGACGGTTAGCTTCATATGTGGGTAATAATTGTTACAGGTAGCGGGTTACAAGTTGCGAGTTAACTCGTAACCTGCAACTCGCAACTTGTAGCTTTATACTTTTGCCAATGCCTGATCTAAATCAGCAATAATATCTTCAACATCTTCAATACCTACTGAAAAGCGAACTAAATCATCAGTAATATCGGCTTTTATTTTATCTTCTTTTGATACTGCTGCATGGGTCATTGAGGCAGGATGTTGTATCAATGTCTCAACACCACCAAGCGAAACAGCCAAAATAGCTAAATGCACGTTATCCATTAATATTTGGCCTGCTTTTAAACCACCTTTTACACCAAAGCTGATCATTGAACCAAAGCCACTCATTTGTTCTTTAGCTAACTCATGTTGTGGGTGCGATTTTAAACCGGGATATTTTATCCATTCTACCTTTGGGTGGCTTTCAAGGTATTCGGCAACTTTCATTGCACTGGCTTGTGCTTTATCAATCCTAATAGAAAGGGTTTTTACACCACGTATTACCATAAATGCCTGGTGTGGATCCATATTGCTGCCAATGTATACCATTGAGTGGCGAACCTTGTTATATAGTTCTTCGTTTTTGGCAACAATTACACCACCTACGATATCTGCATGGCCATTAATAAATTTGGTTATAGAGTGAAAAACTATATCTGCACCCAGATCCAAAGGCTTTTGTAAGTATGGGCTTGAAAAGGTATTGTCCACTACAACTATAATTCCATGTTCTTTTGCTACTTTAACTGCTGCCTTTAAATCAGTTAATTGCATGGTTGGATTAGATGGGGTTTCAATATAAAGCACTTTTGTATTTGGCTTTATGGCAGCTTTAATATTTTCAATATTAGAAGTATCTACATAATCAGCTTCAACACCAAAACGACTGAAATCCTGTTCCATTACCCCACGGGAAGGACCATAAACCGAAGCTGTACTTACCATATGTGCACCTTGTTCAAGCAAAGCAAAGTAAATTGCTGTAACAGCGCCCATTCCTGAACTGGTTGCAATGCCACCAAAACCGTTTTCAAGGGCTGCAATATTGTCTTCTAACGCTTTAATAGTTGGGTTACCAATACGTGTATAGATATAACCATCGCTTTTGCCGGAAAAACAATCGGCACCATGTTGCGCATTTTTAAATTGGAAAGTTGAAGTTTGATAAATTGGTACAGTAGCACTTCCCATCGGGTCGTCAAAAGCACCTGCATGAATCAGTTTTGTGTTAAACCCTAAGTTTTTTGTATCCATTACTTATAAGTTTTAGTTTTTGTTTGCGAAATTATTGTAAATTATTAAATTATCGAAATATTTAACGATAAATTATAAGTTCTAAAGACTCTGTTTTTAGTCGTTATTTTGATCAGGTGTTTGTTTCTTTTTTAGGCTGAGGTGATGATAAGAATTTTCGCGAAACATTAGTTCCCCACATTCAGGACATTTTTGTGTCTGACAGGGATGGCCTTTAATATGTTCTAGTCGGATTTCACATTTCAGGCAGATACAAAAACCACCTATTCCCATTTGATATCGTGTTTGACTTCTTTCCGAGGTTCTATATTCATTATCAACATGAATATCACCACCTTTAATAATGATAATTTTTCCTTCAACTAACGCAAGCGCAATGGTTTTTCTGGCTTTATCATAAATTCGTGTAAATGTGGGCCGAGATATGTTCATTTTTTTAGCAGCCTCTTCTTGGGTTAGGTTTTGGTAATCTGCAAGTTTTATAGCTTCATATTCTTCATACAACAATTCAAGTGCATCTGTTTCATTAATAGCTACACCAAAGGGTTTAAAGCCTTCTGCAAGGGGTAAACTGAATATTTTTCTTTTTCTTTTTGGTCGGGGCATGGATATTTTTTTTCAAAGGTAATGAACATTTGTTCAAATAAAAAACAAAAAATATTTAGTTGCTCAATATAGGTTAATTGAGATTGTATACTATTATTATATATTGAACCAAAATGATAACATTCCTTTTAAACATATATTGATTGTTTATCTATTATATTTGACCAATTCATTAAAAGAATTTTTTTAATTTCTGTTCAAAAACATAGTAGATATAATGCTTTAAAAGAGGTTATATATGCAAAAAGTGTTATATATCACTAAATAAATTGTTAGAAAGCAGTGAGAAAGTTGATATTTCCATGTTATTTTACGCTGTTTTAAATTTAAAAAAGTTTTTTACATGGAAAGGAAATACATTTCAAAGGGGAAATTTGCAAGGGTTTTAATGCTCTTTGCGGTTGTTTTATTGCCCTGGTTAATTGCCATTTTTTGGGTACAAAACGCCAAGGAAGGGCAAAAGCCTGTAACGGTTGAAATAGTTAACTATAAAGCAGATTCATTGCCACCACCGGTGGATCATAGTGAGTATGAAATCTTACAACAAGATTTTAAAACGCCGCAGGAAGTAACAGAAGCATGTCTATCCTGCCATAATAAAACAGGGAATGATATAATGCATACATCACACTGGAAATGGTCAAGACCTTATGTTGATGAAAATGGCGATACTGTAGAATTGGGGAAAAAGAATATAATAAACAATTTCTGTGTTGGAACTGATTCAAACGAACCCAGGTGTACAAGTTGTCATATTGGTTATGGATGGAAAAATAAAGACTTTGATTTTAAAGCAGAAATGAATATTGATTGTATTATTTGCCATGACCAAACAGGAAGCTATAAAAAATTCCCTACAGCTGCCGGATATCCCGTTAAAGAAGAAAAAGCTTTTCTTGGTAAAAAGTTTTTGCCACCAGACTATAATAAGGTAGCACAAAACGTTGGAATGCCTAAAAGGGAAAATTGCGGTGCATGCCATTATTATGGAGGTGGTGGTAATAATGTAAAGCATGGAGATATTGAAAAAGTATTAACCAATACTACCAAGGATGTTGATATCCACATGGGTGTTGATGGTGAAAACATGACTTGTACTGCTTGTCATGCATCAGACAGGCACGATATCCAGGGACAATTATATTCTGTTTCTTCATATAACCAAAATCGGACAACTTGTGAACAATGCCACACAGAAACACCGCATGAAAACAAAATAATTAACCAACATGCAAACCGGGTTGCTTGCCAAACCTGTCATATCCCAACTTATGCAAAAGGAGCACCTACAAAAATGACCTGGGACTGGTCAACTGCCGGCAAACATAACGATGATGGTAGTATTACGGTTGAAAAAGATAGTAATGGTATCATGACCTATCATGGTAAAAAAGGATCTTTTGAATGGGAAAAAAATGTTACACCTGAATATAAATGGTTTAACGGAAATGCAAAACACTATTTAATTGGAGATATTGTTGAAGATACTACTGAACCAGTACAAATAAATACATTATTAGGTAGTCATGATGATTTAGGAGCAAAAATTATTCCTGTGAAAGTGCATAGGGGCAAACAAATTTATGACCCGGTTAATAAAACGCTTATTATTCCTCATCTTTTTGGAAAAGACAGTACAGCGTATTGGAAAAACTTTGATTGGAACAAAGCTTCAATTACCGGAATGGAAAAAGCCGGTATACCATACAGTGGAGAATATACTTTTATTAATACCGAAATGTACTGGCCTTTAAGTCATATGGTTTCATCAAGGGAAAAATCTTTGAAATGTATTGATTGCCATTCCAGGGATGGACGACTTGATAATCTTGCCGGATTCTATATGCCCGGAAGGGATTATAGCTCAATTCTTGATACAATTGGTGTCATGTTTATTATATTGGCTTTTGTTGGTGTAATCATACATGGCTCTTTGAGGTATTTTAGTAATACAAAAAAATAAAGATAAAGACAAATGTAACCTGTCCTGGATTTTTAGGGACGGTAACATTTGACTATTAAAAAATAAACGGATGAAACAAGTCCCGAGAATCGGGAAGGTTTCATCCGACAATAAAAAAACAATAAAAATATATACGGATGAAAAAAAGAACATATATATATAGGCGTTTTGAAAGGTTCTGGCATTGGTCACAGGCATTATTGATTTTCTTTTTAGCTTTAACCGGTTTTGAAATCCATAGTACATTTGAACTATTTGGTTTTGAGAATGCTGTAAACTGGCATAATATGGCAGCATGGGCATTTTTAACCTTGATTGTCTTTTCCATTTTTTGGCATTTTGATTCTGGTGAGTGGAAACAATATATTCCTACCACCAAATATATAATGGCACAAATTAATTATTATATTATTGGTATATTTAAAGGTGCGCCTCACCCAACACATAAAACCATATACAACAAATTTAATCCCTTGCAGAGGTTTACTTATTTGGGTTTAAAATTACTAGTTATTCCAGTACAGGTCGTTACAGGATTTTTGTACATGTATTATATGTATCCTGAAAATCCAATTCATCTTGGCGGAATTGAAATTACAGCTTTAATACACACATTAGGTGCATTTATTTTAATTGCATTTGTTATTTTTCATGTGTATTTAACTACAACAGGTGAAACGGTGCTAACTAGTATAAAAGCAATGTTAACCGGGTGGGAAGTTGTTGACGTTGACGAAAAAGAAGAACATGTAGAGCATCTGAAAAGTGCAGTTAAACATAGTATTGCGGGATATTATCGTATAGATAAGAATGGAAACTTTCTTGATGTTAATAAAGCCTGGTTAAAAATGTATAAATGTACTGATAAAGAACAGGTTATTGGAAGGCATTATTCAATTGCCAGAAGGGAGAAGGATCTTAATGAGTTGGATAATATCGTAAAGCAAGTGCTTGAAGGAGAAATTATAAAAGCTGTTCCTGCAACTAGAAAATGTAAAGATGGTTCATTAGGAAAGCATATTCTTTCGGCAAATCCGACTTATGCTGGTGGGGACTTAACCGGTATGGAAGGTTTTATAATTGATATTACAGATTTAGATGAGGAATCAGAACATTTACATTATGCTGTAAAAAACAGTCAGGCTGGATATTATAGATTGAATTGCAAAGGTTATTACCAGGATGTAAATGATGCATGGCTAAATCTATATGGATATGAAAGAACAGAGATTATTGGTGAACACTATTCTTTAAGCAGGACTAAGGAAGATTTGCATAAACTAGACAATATAATAGCAAAAGTTACCAGTGGTGAAACTATTTCAAATATGATTGCTACCAGAAAATGTAAAGATGGTTTAACACGAAAGCATATATTATCTGCGAATCCTGTGTATAAAGATGGTGTTGTGGTTGGAATGGAAGGTTTTATTTTAGATCTGGATTCTATAAAAGATGAAATTTAAATTAATTGCTTAATTGATTGATAAATGTTTTAACCCGGTAGCTTGCTATCGGGTTTTTTTTATGTCCAAATGAAAATAGTGTTGTTTATTTTGAATCATTCTAAATAAATGTTGCAAAACATTTGTATAATGAACATATGTTCATTATCTTTGTGCAAGAAATAATTTATTAATCAATAAAAAAGGAGCTTATTATGCCAAGAGGTGACAAAACAGGGCCCAATGGTAATGGCCCAATGACAGGTAGACGGATGGGAAATTGTGTTGAAGACAATAATCCGGGAAGAACAACAGGAAATTCTGGCTTTGGAAGAGGCTGGGGTGGAAGAGCTAACATGAACCAGGGAATGGGAAGAAGGTTTAGAAATCGAAATTATGGTTCATATCCGGAAAATCAGGAAGAACAAGATTCGCTTTCTTTTTTAAAGGAAGAAATTATTAACCTAAAAAATCAAATTTCAGATTTAACTAAACAAATTAAAGAATAAGAAAGATTTAATTTCTGTTTTTTTTGTTCTGGATTTCTCATAGTCAGGATTGGATTTTTGTTTTATGGTAGCCTCTAAAAATTTGAGTAACGCAGAAGTTTGGATTTTTAGAGATTACCTTATGTAATTGAACTATCATATATGTTTTAGGCTAATCCTGGCTATTTTTTTGGATTTTATTTTTTATATGAGATTACTCCAAAAATTAACATTGTTAGCTTATAATCAATTAGCTGGTTTGTTAATTTGCTAACAAACAACTTTATAATTTTTATTAAATGACTTGGTGGCTTGTGAATTGTTTAATCCTTAATAAGCATTTTGGCTTGCCAAGTCTTTTATTTTTAATTTAAAAAATACAAAAATGAATAATTTAGGAAATGGAAAAGGTTTAGGAAACGGCTCAGGAAGAGGCTTGGGAAACGGTGGCGGCAGAGGTAGGAACAAAGGTGGTTCATTTGGTGTAGGTGGTTACTGTGTTTGCGCAAAATGTGGCGAAAAAGTACCTCATCAACAAGGAGTTAAATGTACAAACCTTAAATGCCCTGAATGTGGTAAAACAATGATTAGAGAAGAGCTATTAAATAAATAATCTCAGGTTTAGATTGTTTTGTACATTTCTAATATCCGCATTGCTTATGTCTGGCAAGTAATTAGTAATTAATTAAAAACAACATTCATTTTTAATTACCATTTACTAATTTCTAATTACCTGTCAATTAACACAAAACAAATAATTATTAGTACCACAGAACATTTAAACCATAGCTAGTAAATAGTATGAATATAGCAATTGCCAGTGGAAAAGGTGGAACAGGAAAAACAACATTATCTACAAATTTAGCATCATACCTTGCTGAAAAAGATAAAGTTGTATTGACAGATTTAGATGTTGAAGAGCCAAATTCAAAACTTTTCCTTGAAACAGAATTATTCCACAAAGAGGATAAATTTAAAATGATCCCTGAATTGAAGGAGGATAAATGTACTTTATGCGGAATTTGTCATAAAGTGTGTAATTATCATGCTGCTATTCAGTTAGGCCCTACAATTATGATATTTCCAGAATTATGTCATAGTTGTTACGCATGTTCTGAGCTTTGCCCTGCCAATGCCCTGCCAATGATTCCGGTAAAAATGGGTGAGCTTAGCCATTATGAAAATGGACAATTGAGTTTTATTGAAAGCAGGCTTGAGATAGGACAGGAACAAGCAGTTCCGCTTATAGCGCAAACAATAGATTATGTTAATGATAAATTTGATAATAACAACATAAAAATTTATGACTCACCACCGGGAACTTCCTGTCCGGTTATTGAAGCAACAAAAGATGCTGATTTTGTTATCCTTGTTACAGAGCCAACTCCATTTGGGTTTCATGATTTAAAACTCGCGGTTGATACAATGAGTGAATTAAAAAAGGAATATGGCGTTGTTATTAACCGTTATGGGATCGGAAATGATGATGTGTTGGAATATTGCAACGAACAGCAAATTCCTGTTTTGGCAAAAATTCCAAATAGTCGGAAAATAGCTGAAATTTATTCGTCAGGTGAACTTATTTACAAACAGGTTCCTGAATTTAAGGAGCAATTAAAAAGCATAAAAGATTTCATCCTGAATATAAAGAAAGAGGGGGTAGTAAAATGAAAGAAATTGTAGTTATTTCAGGAAAAGGTGGAACAGGAAAAACATCAGTAACAGCTTCATTGGCAGTATTGGGTGGAAAAGATGTTATAGTGGCAGATTGTGATGTAGATGCTGCGGATATGCACTTGTTAATGCAGCCTGATTTTGAAAAATCAGAAGACTTTTTTAGCGGTGAGCTTGCATATATACATCAAAATGACTGTATCCAATGTGGAAAATGTGATGAGGTTTGCCGTTTTAATGCAATTTCTGTTATTGATGAAAAGTATACTATTGACCCTTTAAGTTGCGAAGGTTGTGGTTATTGCGCACGTGTATGTCCTACCAAAGCTATTGAGAATAAGGATTTGAATGTTGGCGAGTGGTATATTTCCAATATAAAAACGGGCAGCACAATGGTTCATGCTAAATTGGGCATTGGTGCAGATAATTCAGGAAAATTAGTGGCTAAAGTAAAAAATGAAGCCAAAGAAATTGCTAAAGAAAGCAATAAAAGTTATATCATAGTTGATGGTTCTCCGGGGGTAGGTTGCCCTGTGGTTTCTTCACTTTCCGGGGCACATTTTGTGGTTTTGGTTACGGAACCTACCGTTTCAGGCTTACATGATTTGAAAAGGGTATATCAACTGGTAAAGAAATTTAACATAAAAGCAGGTTGTATAATAAATAAATCAGACCTGAACCATGAAAAATCTAAAGAAATTTATGATTTTTTAAGGGAAGAAAATATTATACATATTTCTGATTTGCCTTACGATGAGTCATTTACAAAGGCTATGACTTTAGGACAAACTATAGTGGAATATTCAAACAACAATTTAAATGAACGATTAACAGAAAGTTGGGAAAAAATTAAACAAGTATTAAAAAAATAATTATTAATATACGAGAATGATTGTAATTTCCTTAGCAACTAAATTGCTTTGCGTCTTTGCATCTTTGCGTGAAAAATTTAAAACATGAAACAAGCATGATTAAAAGAATTATTAAACATTCAAGGCAATAATTATTTTACATCATGCGGTAACATGTGACAATTAAAAACAATTAAAAAATAAACACATGAAAATTGCATTTACAACAAAAGGAACAGAATTAAGCTCCGAGATGGATCCAAGATTTGGACGCGCTCAATATTTTTTAGTTTATGATGATGAAACAGAAGAAGTTATTTATCATGATAACAGTGAAGTTGAAAATGAAGCACATGGTGCTGGACCAAAATCCGCACAAAAGCTCTTTGAATTGGGTGCGAAAATATTAATTACCGGTAATGGTCCTGGTGGAAATGCCGGAACAGTTCTGGAAAAAGCGGGAGTAAAAGTATATATCGGTGCTGGTGAAATGACTGTACAACAAGCGTTTGATGCGTATAAAAAAAATGAGTTAAAAGCTATTTAACAAGCTTTTAGTTTAACTAATAACCAATGATATAGAATACTGACAGGATTTGCAGGATCACAAATAATGATCTATCTACTTATGCCATTTTATTTTTTTATCCTGTCAGTATTTTTATAGAAAGTAAAAATACTAAGGCTTTTTCTTGGACAAAATATGAGTTTTCTAGTTTAACATATATAAAAACGGAGGTATATTATGAAACAAGCATGTAAAAAATAATTATT
>JBDLJL010000082.1:0-23273 GCA_039714415.1 Bacteroidota bacterium | reverse complement strand
TTTCCGTATTCCAACGTTCTTTAGTTTTGATATTGCCATTTTCCCAGATAAATAGGTTATAGCTACTATTTTCTACCCAAGTGCCTTCTTGTTTGTGAAATTCTTGGGTCTCAGTTATTTGGCCAACCGCATCAATCGTATAAACCTCCTTCCAGCTACTTTCAACCCAATTTCCATCAATATCCTTTTGTTCATATGTTGTTGTTAAAAAATTACTTGTCCACGTATACATTTCACGATAACCTTCCACACCATTGTCATACTCTGATGTTTTACTTATTTTTCCATCTGCGTTATATTCAACGATACCATAATTTGTTTCACCTTCAAAAGTATATTTTACCAACTTACCGTCAGTATTGTATTCCAGGTTTATTATCTCATTACCATCTTCTTCATCAACCCAGGTAATTTTTGTTAATAAACAGGCGGACTGCTCATCAGCAGGGTCTGTTTTGTCTTTGTTACATGCACTGGCAAAAATTAACAATACTGCCATCATTAGGGTAAACACTTTTTTTAAATTGCTCATTGTCCTTTTCTATTAGTTAATAAATTCTTAAAAATGAGTTTGCAAAAGTGTTTTTTTTTTTTACAAATTCATTTAAAGAATGTTAAAAAGGACAAATAATTGTTAAAACAAATAATCACTCTTTTTCTGGCACTTTAAACAGCTTTTTATCAACAGGCGCATTCACTTTTATGGTTTCAAATTCCATAATAATAACCAATTTGCCGAATTCAAAGCCTTCCATTCTATGCGCAAACAAATAGCCATCAACATTCCTGTAATCTGAATAGTAGGTCGTTTTTTTAACTTCTTTATCATCATCATCTACCCTTAACAACAAATAGCTTAACTTATCAATATAATATATGCGGTATTTATCACCTTTTTTTATTTTTAGTTTGTAAACTTCAATATCTTCTACTACAGAGGTTCCCAATAGTTCGCCTGATATCCTGCCTTTTATATATTCAGTAAGTCCACCTGTCCACCGTAAATAAAAGTTAGTTGCCTCATTTTCTTTGCCTTCTTTCACCATTAAAGTGTCTTTCATCGGGTTTAATTCCCAGTCAATATTTTCGTTAGAGACTTTAACAAAGTCTATTCCATTAAAGATCATGTTCATACGCAAAAGATTCGGAAGAATCCCCCACATTTTAATTGGTAGTTTGAACTTGTTTTGAACAAAACTGCCACTTATTTCAAAACTATTAACCCTTTGTTTATCAGCTTTTAATCCTATTGTGTTAAGGTGTTTATCTATGATTTCGTCAATCGTTAATTGAGCCAAAAGGTTTTGGTTGAATAATAGCAGTAATATTAATATTTTCCAGTTTGTTTTTTGATAGATCATTTTAAAATATGTTGGGATTTAAGGCGGTAAAGATATATAATATTGTTATAATATGTCTGAATAGTTATTGCTTGTAGGACTTTTACCGGATTTTTGAATTGTTATGTTATGTTTTTTTTGGCTTTTGGTTTTTTTGTTTTGAGAAGCTTTTGACAGGTTCTTTTTGGGTTTACTTTTATCCATATACTGAATTAGTTTTTAACAAATTATCATATCATAAAGAATGTCAGTCGTTTGGCTTGTGTTATTAACATTTCGGTGTTAATAAAATGGTTTTATAATTAATTGAAAACAAGATGTTTGTTTTCAAGTTTTATTTATTTTTGTCCATTATTAACAATTCATGTTAACAATGGCGAGAGGTAAGTTTAAAAAATCCGAATTTCTACGTAAAAACAAGGAGTCTTTTCTTTTTAATGACTTGGAAAAAGAGGCATTGGATAAGTATTGCAAAAAATATAATATCAAAAATAAATCGAAATTTATGCGTGAGGCTGTTATTACAAATATCCTTCGGCAGTTTGATGAAGACTACCCCAGCCTTTTTGAAGAGTTTGATAAGAAGAAAACGCCTAAATATGAACAAGGTGTATTGGCCTTCTGATTAAATATTAGTCATTCATTGTCATTTGTTTCGCTGTTATTAATTGTTGTTGGCTATTTTTCATTAATCATTAGACATTTGTCAATAGTCAATTCTTAAATTTGCCCCATTGCCTTTAATTCCAGATATTTATTAATGCTTTGCACGCTGAGGTTTTTAGGCTCGGTAAGTATGCTTTGTATGCCATATTTTTGAAGCTCTTTTACAATTAGCCTTTTTTCAAACGATAGCTTTTCGGCAATAGTTTTTAGGTAAATTTTATCAACCGATTGTGCTTCAGATCTTATTAATCCATGCAATTCTGTGTTTTTGAAGAATACCACAATTAACAGGTGAGATCTATTTAATTGCCTTAAGAATTTAATTTGGCGTACTAATGAAATATGCCATTCAAAATTTGTAAACAAAATTAACAGGCTGCGTTGATTTATTTTTCTTTTTATGGTTGAATAAAGTTGCTCAAAATCAGGTTCTGAGAAATTAGTCTTTTGATTATAAAGCGAATCCAAAATTAGTTTCATTTGTATTTTACTTCGCTCAGCAGGCAAAAGGGTGTGGATTTTATTGGAAAAACTGATGATGCCTGCTTTATCTTGCTTGTACATAGCAATATTTGACAGTATCAGGCTTGAATTAATTGCGTAATCAAGTAAAGTCATCCCTTCAAAGGGCATTTGCATACTGCGTCCCATATCAATCAGGCAATATACCTTTTGTGACTTTTCATCCAAATATTGGTTTACCATTAATTGAGATCTTCGGGCTGTTGCTTTCCAGTTAATAGTGCGGTAATCGTCTCCTTTTACATAATCTCTAATCTGCTCAAATTCAAGCGTATGGCTTAATTTTCGTACTTTTTTTATTCCGGCCTCCGAGAGTCGGTTTGATATGGCCAGAAGCTCATATTTGCGCATTTGAATATATGATGGGTAAACCTGTACCATGGTTTGAGAATTGAAACGTACCCGCCGAATAATTAACCCAAGAGATTGTTTAATAAATACGTTTAACCTTCCAAAATGATATTCGCCCCGTGTTACAGGTTTTAGGAAATATTCCAGGACTATAGTTGAATTTGACTTAAGTTCTGTTTTTATTTCAAAACCCCTGATCTGAAACTGAAAAGGGATTTCATCAATAACTTTTAATCTAAAATTAATGGTGCTGTTATTTCGTAAGTGTATTTCAATTTTATTATTATCACCATTTGATAATCGTTCTGAATGATTTCGAATTGCCCAAACAGGCTTTTTAATTCGGTAGAGCATTAAAATATCCATTATAACTATAGCTATAAGGAATATGCCTGAGACTTTTGCAAAGATGTAAATGATTGGGGAAAAATGGCCGAAACTAAAAAGTAAAACAATTAGTACTGCGCTTATATAAAAACGATTTGAGAAATATAGACTTATATAAAAATTTTCCATAAGTGAGTTAAAGGTCTTAGGGTCAAGCCTCAAAGCTTCAGTTTGAACTTTTGAATAGCTAAATCTCAGAAAAGTTAAATAGTCAAAATATTTATTTGCTTTGTTAAACCCTGCGTTTTCTTATCTAGGTATTTCAACATTATCAACAATTTGTTCAATTACTTTTTTTGTTGTAACTCCTTCCATTTCTTTTTCAGGGCTTAAAATAATCCGGTGGTTTAAAACCGGATACACCATTTTTTTAATATCCTCTGGTTTAACGAAATCACGCCCATGGATTGCCGCAAATGATTTACTCCCCTCCATAATTGCCAGTGATGCACGTGGTGATGCACCTAAAAAAAGCGAGTTGTTATTCCTTGTTTTATGGACAATTTCTGCAATATATTTTAATAAATTCGGTTCTATATGCACATTTGCCACTTTTTTACGAAACCCTTCTATTTGTTCCGGCTTTAGTATCGTCTTAACTTCTGTTAAGTCGGTTAAGTGCCTGTTATTGTGATGCCTGTCCAGAATTTCTACTTCTTGTTCCAGGCTTGGATAATCAATGCTGATTTTAAATAAAAAACGGTCAAGTTGAGCTTCCGGAAGTTTATAAGTACCTTCTTGGTCAATTGGATTTTGCGTTGCTAGTACCAAAAAGGGGGAATTCATTTTATGTTGTGTGCCATCAATGGTTACTTGTTGTTCCTCCATTAACTCAAATAAAGCAGACTGTGTTTTGGCAGGTGCACGGTTTATTTCGTCAATTAGAATAATATTGGAAAATATCGGCCCTTTATGGAACTCAAATTCAGCAGTTTTAACATTAAATATGGAAGTCCCCAGAATATCAGAAGGCATAAGATCAGGAGTGAATTGAACACGAGAGTAGCCCGTATCAATTGTTTTTGCTATAAGTTTTGCAGTTAGGGTTTTTGCTATACCGGGTACACCTTCCAATAAAACATGCCCGTCAGATAATATTGCAATCAGTAATAATTCAACCATTTTTTCCTGGCCAACGATTATTTTCCCAATTTCTGTTTTCAGTTTTTTAACTGTTTCCTGTAAATCCTTTAGATCAATTCTGTTTTCAAAAACAGGTTCATTCATTTTTATGTAATTTGTATTTGAAAACAAAAATATATTATTGTAGCAGGTTTTCCAATAAATCAATTGTTTTAAGTCAAATAGTTCGGTGAATTTCTATAAATAACTATATGTCAGATTATTAAAAACTAATAGCAATATGGGTTAATGGGCTAATAATCAAATCTTTGCGGATTTACGGCTTTGCGCGAAACAAAAATTTAACGAAGTGTTGAAGTCAAATTTGAATTAATTATGGTAATTTTGTTAATAGTCATTTTTCATATTTAGTTAATAAATTTTTTAGTAACTTTATAAAACGGTAATTGAATTTCAATAACGACAGTTAGAAAATAATGGAAAGTACAAGTAAACAGGAAGGTGGAAGAAAAAAAGTAAATAAAAATTTGTTAATCAATGATAAAAACTTACCATTGATTTCAATCATTACGGTTGTTTTTAATAGTGCCGGCTTTATTGAAAAAACCATTCAGGGGATTATTAACCAATCCTATCCGAATATTGAATATATTGTAATTGATGGTGGTAGTACTGATGGTACCATTGAATTTTTACGAAAGTATAATGAATATATTTATTACTGGATAAGTGAGGCGGATGAAGGGCTTTATGATGCTATGAATAAAGGAATGGAAAATGCTACAGGGGATTATCTCTGGTTTATAAATTCAGGCGACATGCCCTTTGACTTAACTGTTTTAGATAGTGTTTTTCGAAATAAAAAACAGTTTTTTGATATATATTATGGCGAAACTGAGATTATTGATCCTAATGGCCAAACTGTTGGAATGAGAAGACATAAAGCTCCGGAAAAACTTAATTGGAGAAGTTTGTTAAAAGGGATGAAAGTTTGCCACCAGTCTATTATCGTTAAAAAAGAAATTGCAACATCCTATAATCTTAAATATAAGCTTTCGGGTGATTTTGATTGGGTTATAAAAGTCCTAAAAGAGGCCACAATGATTGAAAATACAGGACTTATCATATCAAAATTTATGGATGGGGGTTTAACTAAAAAGAACCTGATTCCGGGTTTGAAAGAAAGATTTCAGATAATGGTAAATAATTATGGGTATTTTTTGACTATTTTCAGTCACTTTGTTCTGGCTGCTAAATTGGCTTTTTACTATGTGAAGAATAAGCGGTTTTAATTTGTATCCTTTAATTTACCTTCAAAATAAATCTTTACTGTATTTACAGTTGTGTTAATTAAAATCGTATTATAGGCCAGTTTATAGGCATTTACCAAATCTTTAGTAACAGTAAACTGTTTGCCTGCAGAAAATGCTTTTAGCCATCCGTTTAAGCCGATATAAGCAATGGTGTGTTCCTGTATCTGGAATTTTTCGGGCACATAGCTTTCAAGTTCATAAACTTGCCCTTTATAATAAACTTTTAAATATTCTTGTTCAGAAAAAACAACCAAATTATCCGAAACATGATATTGTTCCGGTTCAAAATCTGATAAAGTTTCCACTTCACCATTGGCAAATATTTTAAACTCACCTAAATCATTTACATAGGCAATTAAATCATCCCCTACCTTAAAAGATTTGGGTTTAAAATCTTCAAGGTCTATTATGTCTCCTTTGTAAAAAGCATGAAAGGTATTGGTTGAATTGTCTTCATAGGCCACTAAATTACGCCCCGGTTCAAAGTTTATTAGGTCATTTGATTGGCTTATTTCTTCAAGCTGCCCGTTGTAAAAAATTTTAAAATATTTTGTGTTATTGTTAAAATAAGCAAACACATTATCACCGGCTTTAAAATCTTTTATTGGGTCTCCAACTAATGTGTTTTCCAAATCATAAATTTCCCCTTTGTAATAAACATGAGATGTTTTCCTGTTCCGGTTAAAATATGCCACAATACTATCGCCCACTGCAAAATCGCCAACATTACTAGATAAAAGCTTTTGCTTACCATTGTCAAAAACATAAAGCTGGTCAAACAAAAAATAAACCATCAGGTGCCTTGTTGCCAGATACCTGCTTACCTGTAATTGTGAAAGGGTTTGAACTTCACCCTTATAATACACTTTAAATTTTCCTGCATTATTTACAAAAGGGACACAACTACCCCCAATTTGAAAAGATTGAACAGGTAGGTTTTCCACATCATGGGTTTCCCCGGAATCAAAGATGACAAAGTGCCGTTGAAAATTATGGAAAGCAGCCAGGTTTAGGTTTTGTGCAAACAGACCTGTTGAAAAAAAAAGAAAAGATATTAGGGTGAATAGTTTTTTTAGTATCATAAATTGGGGTTTTAACATAAATCCTAAAGGGTTTTGGCAATGATTATACCAAAGAACGAATTGTTCAGGTGTTTTATTGAGTAGATGCCCTTTAACCTCAATAATCCATAGAATTATTGCTCCGGGAATACCGGGGCGACTAACTTCAGCTAAAATTTTGAATACTAAAAATTAAGCTTCACTAAGTCGGGATTTCCTGCATTTAGATTGGCTGAGCTAAAGTTTCACGAGTAGAAAAACTCATAGCCTGCCCCGCCTTAGCGGGGAATAATGCAGGTTAAAATTGGGAGTGTCAAAAGAAACACAATTGCAATGATTTTACCTTTTGTGTTTTTCCACAAATACTACACAAAATGGTTATAGCTTGTTGGAAAACACTTCTCGTCTGGAAAATGCTATAAACAAAAAAAACCTCCATGGTCTCGCAGAGGTTTAATTTTATGAGTTGTCCCGCCAGGGCTCGAACCTGGACTCTTCTGAACCAAAATCAGACGTGTTGCCAATTACACCACGGGACAATCTTTCTTGTTTCGGACTGCAAAAATATAAAAAAAATCAATCTGCCAAATATTTTTTTAAAAAAAAATGTATTTTTGCCCTTTCATATAATTTTAAGAAAAATAAAGATGAGAAAATCAGATAGTGAATTTCAATTAAATACAAAAAAATACAAACAAATTAATAATATTACCGGATGGGTTGTGTTATTGATAGCATCGTTTACTTATTTATCAACCATTGAACCCACAACCAGTTTTTGGGATTGTGGTGAATTTATTGCGACAGCACATAAATTAGAAGTTGGTCACCCACCCGGGGCTCCCCTTTTTATGATTGCAGCGAAAGTTTTTAGCTTGCTTTCAGGTGGAGATGTTACACTTGTAGCAAAAATGATTAATTCACTTTCGGCTATGGCAAGTGCTTTTACCATATTATTTCTTTTTTGGACAATTACTTATTTTGCTGCAAAAATTGTAAGAAAACCTTTTGAAGAATATTCACTAAACGATTTAATTGGCGTTATGGGTAGTGGTGTAGTAGGCGCACTTGCCTATACATTTTCAGACACCTTTTGGTTCTCAGCTGTTGAAGGTGAGGTTTATGCCCTGTCTTCACTATTTACTGCAGTTGTTTTTTGGGCTATATTGAAATGGGAACGTATTGCTGATGAAAAATACTCAAATCGTTGGCTTATTTTTATTGCTTACATGATGGGGCTATCTATTGGTGTCCACTTACTTAATTTATTGGCAATACCAGCAATTGTATTTGTATACTATTTTAAAAAATACGCGCCTTCAAAAAGAGGAATTATTGGGGCTTCTATAATTTCTGTTATACTTTTAGGTGTTATTATGTACGGTATAATACCCGGCATTGTTTCCGTGGCTTCTTGGTTTGAGTTAATGTTTGTAAATAGCTTCGGATTACCTTTTAATACTGGCGTGCTATTTTATATGATTTTGCTGGCAGGCGGAATTGTATGGGGCTTATTTTATACTATTAAAAAACAAAAGGTGTTGGCAAATACCCTTATCCTATTTTTTACCGTAATTGTAATAGGCTATTCTTCATTTACCATGATTGTTGTTCGTTCTTTAGCAGAACCCCCAATGAATGAAAACCAGCCGGATAATGTTTTCGCTCTACTTTCATATCTTAACCGTGAACAATATGGTGACCGTCCATTAGTTCATGGGCAATATTTTAATGCCCAAATTGTTAAACAGGAAACCCAATATACCTATGTGCCTATTGGCGATAAATATAAAAAGATACCTAAAGTAAACCCAAAATATATTTACGATTCAGAATTTACCACTTTGTTCCCCAGGATATACAGTCACCAGGCGAATCATAAAAGTGGTTATATAAATTGGGCAAACATTAAGGATGATAAGAAAAAACCCAGTTTTGGACAAAACCTAGCTTTTATGTTTAAATACCAACTTGGTTATATGTATTTAAGATATTTCATGTGGAATTTTTCAGGTCGTCAAAATGATATTCAGGGCCATGGTGGATACCTGAAAGGGAATTGGTTAAGTGGTATTCCTTTTATTGATAATATGCGATTAGGGCCGCAGGATAATCTGCCACAAAGTATTAGTTCTCACAAGGCAAGAAATAAATACTATATGCTACCGCTAATTCTTGGACTATTGGGTATGATTTTCATGTATCAGAAAAGGCCAAAGCAGTTTTTAATTGTTTTGTTATTATTTGTATTAACAGGGATTGCTATCGTTATTTACCTGAACCAAACACCTTATCAACCACGTGAACGTGATTATGCTTATGCTGGTTCGTTTTATGCTTTTGCCATTTGGATTGGGCTGGGAGTATTGGCTATTGGTGATTTTGCAAAAAAATATCTCCCTGGGGCAACATCAGGTGTTTTAGCCACCGTCTTAAGCCTTGTGCTTGTACCTTCAATCATGGCAAAGGAAAACTGGGACGACCATGATCGTTCCGGACGTTATACTGCTCGTGATTTGGCATCTAATTATTTAAATTCATGTGCACCTAACGCCATACTTTTTACTTACGGTGATAATGATACCTTCCCGCTTTGGTATGCTCAGGAGGTTGAAGGGATCCGTACGGATGTCCGGGTAGTTAATCTTAGTTTGCTGGGAACTGACTGGTATATTTACCAAATGACCAAACGTGCTTATGACAGTGCGCCTGTACCTTTCTCTTTTTCACGAGATCAGTATCGACAGGGTATACGTGATTTGTTACCGGTTGTTGAAAGGATACAAAGATATGTTCCTTTGAAAGATGTTATGAATTTTGTAGGTTCTGATGATGCAAAAACAAAAGTGCAGGCCAATGATGGAAGTGAAATGAACTATCTGCCGGCTAAGCTGTTACAAATATCTGTTGATTCTGCTAAGGTAATGAACAACGGTTTGGTAGGTTTACAGGATACTGCCCGTCTATTGAAATCAATTGACTTTAATCTTACCAAAAAATATGTCACTAAAAGTGATATGATGGTATTGGATCTATTGGGAAATTTCAACTGGGACCGCCCAGTTTATTTTGCCTCAAGTGTTGGTACTGATAATTACATGGATCTTCAGGAATATTTCAGGCTTGAAGGATTTGCATACCGGTTAATGCCATACAAAACAAAAAACGAAAATGGGGATATAGGCGATATCAATACAGATATTCTTTATGATAACCTTATGAACAAATTCAAGTGGGGCAGGATGAATGAGCCGGATGTGTTAATTGACCATTATAATACAAGGGTACTTAGTATCATGAAAATAAGGGATGTTTTTGCCCGGCTTGCTAAAGAATTACTGAGTGAAAACAAAAAAGAGAAAGCGATTGAGGTACTTGACCGTATTGTTGAAATAACACCACATAGTACGCTGTCTTATGATTATTTTATGGTTCCCATTGCAGAACTTTATTATCAGGCAAATGAAATAGATAAAGCGAATAAAATAGTTAATAAACTGGCTGGTATTTACGAAGAAGACCTGAATTATTATTTGAGCTTAAAAAAACCTTATTCAGCTGCAGTTGGTTACGAGACAAGAGTTGCAATGAGCGTAATGCAAGAGCTGGTTAGTTTAACTGAAACCCATAAACAGGATGAAATTTTTGAGAGGATCTCGGAAAATTTTGATATTTTGTTCCAAAAATATATAGGTTCTGAACAAAGTAAGCAGTAAGAAGCAAGACAAAAGGTTCAAGTTGTTTGATACTTGATACTTGATACTTGATACTTGAATCTTGGAACTTGAACCTTATTCCGAAAAAAGAATAACTCATATCTATGATGCCGGGGCAAAGGGAATGGTAAAACTAAATACATTCCCTTTGCCTTTTCTGTCTCGCTGTTTTTCTCATTATAAATTTGTTCCTGTTTTATTTTATCAATACCCACACCCTTATCAGAAACCGAACTAAGAGCACCTCTTTTACCTTCTTCTTTTGCTAGGTAAAATGATGAAGCTGGTGGATCAATATTGTCTTTTAAGCCAGATAATCAGATTGTTGGATAAGTTTTATTTCCTTTTTCAAATTACCTGCATTTAGGTATTTGAGATGCTAATATCTTTTATATTTTTGTGGTCTCAAAAAATACAGATATAAAAAGGAAATGTTAAGCGCAGTAAAACAAAATAATGGAAATGGGAAAAATGGAAAATGGCTAAAGTTTTTCAGGAAATACCATAAATGGTTAAGTGTATTTTTAACTGTATTCATTCTATTATTTGTGTTTTCAGGTGTAATTTTAAACCACCGCGATTTATTATCACCCTATGATGTGGACAGATCATATCTGTTAGAACGCTACGAGTATAAAAACTGGAATAGTGCTGCTGTTAAATCGTTTGTTCGTTTAAATAAAGATAGTGCTTTAGTTTACGGGAATATAGGAATTTGGTTAACAACAGACAATTACAAAACTTTTCAGGATTTTAATTCAGGATTTCCGACAGGTACAGACAACCAAAAGATTGAAAGTCTGTTGCTAACCACCAAAGGAAACCTTTATGCAGGTACACTTTTTGGTTTGTATTTTTTCAATAATGAAGTTCAACAATGGTCGAAAATAGAATTGCCTATACACGAAAATAGAATTGTTGGTTTATTAGAGAAAGATGACAGCTTTTTTGTAATGAGTCGTTCAAAATTACTTGTTAGTAAAGATAATCCTAAGAAATTATCATTTAAAACTATAAAATTACTACAACCTGAAAATTATGATGATAAAATTGGTCTTTTTAAAACTCTTTGGGTTATTCATAGTGGCGAGATTTATGGTATGGCCGGTAAACTGATTGTTGATTTTGTGGGGTTGGTTTTTGGCTTTTTGACTATTACGGGTATTATCTATTGGCTAATCCCCAAAACAATTAAAAAACGCAAAAAGAAAAATAAAAAGGTTCCTTATTTAGCAAAAAAGAACCGTTGGGTAATTCGTTGGCATAACAAATTGGGCTATTGGTTAATTATTGTACTCGTTCTCAATACGATAACAGGCATGTTTTTAAGACCACCTTTATTAATCTCAATTGCTGATGTAAAAGTTGAGAAAATTCCTTATACTGAACTGGATGACCCAAATCCCTGGTTTGATAAATTACGAAAAATATATTTTGACAAGAATTTTAATCGTTTTATTCTGATTGCCTCAGATGGGGTTTATTACTCAGATGATGAATTTCAGTCGGAAATAAAAAAATATGAGAATCAACCTGTTTTAAGTGTAATGGGTGTTAATGTCTTTGAGTTCAGGAAAAAGGGGACTTATCTAATTGGTTCATTTAGTGGCTTATTTAAATGGACTCCTGAAACTGGTGAAATTATTGACTATATAGATAAAAAACTATATGAAGCACCTAAAACGATGGGGCCACCCATTGGTGAATATTCTGTTACGGGCTATATTAAAGATTTTGATAATCAAGAGTTCTATTTTGATTTTAACAAAGGTGCTGTAGCAATTAAATCCAACAGTTTTACTGAAATGCCTTCAGAAATAAAAAACCAAGCCATGTCATGGTGGAATGTAGCTCTTGAAGTCCACACTGGCCGGTACTACCGCTTTATGTTTGGGCCTTTATACATTCTGTTTATTCCTTTAGCAGGATTATCCTTATTGTTTATTCTTATTTCAGGACTTATTGTTTATCGGAAAAGGTATAGGAATAATGGGAATGGGAAAATAAATCGAAAATAAATTATTTTTTATAAGTAAATATGATGTTTGACAATAGAGTCCATACTGTACCCCTTCTTTATTTTTTTTATAGCACATTTATAAATGATCTTAGAATTAAATTCCTGTTATAAGATATCATTCAATAAAAAAATCGTCACTAACTGAAGTGCTGTCACCACTGATTAAATCATAAATAGTAACTTTAAAGTTATATTTTCCTACTTTGTCATTAAGGTCAGTTTCATGCCATGCATATGGTTGCTTAATTATATTGTCATCAAAATTGGCATGCCCCTTGGATCCAAAAAAATTTTCCCCTATAGAAACTCTTTGACCAATCGCATCAAAAATTTCCACTTTCATTTCAGCATGGTTCAAGCTGTCTGTTCCCCTAGCAAACTGACCTACGTTTTTTAAAACCATATAAACTTCATCTCCACGATGATAAATTGCTTTATTATAAGGTATAAACTTTTTATTTTCCAAAACAGCAAAATCATAATCTTCAATTAGCAATTTTCTTACTAATTCCTTTTTTTCTTGTAGTTGGTCAGGGTCATTATTGTTCTTTTTATCTGATGGATTACAAGCTGCAACAACAAAGTTGAAAATTAGCACTGAAATAATTAGTAGTTTGTTCATTTGAATTATTTATAATAGATAATAATTGCAAATATAAAGCTTAGAATCCTTAAAAACGAAAGCTGAAAGTCTGTATTTAGATCAAATGCTGATATTAGTCATTGTATTTTGTTGATTTAAATATGAATTTTACATTTACATTAGTAGTGCATAGTAAATAAAAAATGAAACCATGAGTGATCACCTTACAATAGATTCTTTAAGGATGAATAAGAAAAAAATAGAAGAATTAATTCAGTTTTTTTCAAAATCAATAGAGGAGAAGAAATGCAAAAACGAAATAGTTAATGTATTTCATAAAATAAGCTTTTATACACATGATTTTTTTATCAATGAAGAACTTTTTATGAAAAAATATAAAATACCATCTTTTTCTAAACATGTAAACGAACACAGGGAATTTGCAGACAAAATGATCTGTTTTCAAAAAGAATTTGAGGAGAATAAACCCCGTTTATGTAATGATTTATTGGCATACCTGAAGCTTTGGTATGATAAACATATTCTTAATTCTGATGAAGAAATTATTGCGTATATTAAGGATAAATAAACTCTTAAATTATTTACCTTATTTTTATTTATAATTACTTAAAAACCGTATTGCTGAAGGCATGACTTCAAACCGCAAAGGTGTGTATCCCGGATTATCCCCGTCCATATCAACTGGGTAAGCCTCATCTGAACTAATTTCACACCAATTTACCGTTCGGTAATGAACTTCAGGGTGCACTACTTTTTTTAATTTTCGAAGATGAGGAAGATATTTTAGAAAATGAATTATTCTCATATCCCCTATTATAATCAGGCTAAGTTTTCCATCATTTAATTTTGCATCTGGTGCAATACCTAATCCGCTACCGAAATAATGTCCATTGGCAAGGCATACACTAACTATTTTACCTGACCATTCAAAGTCATTCGCTTTAAGTTTTATTTGTTGTTGTTTATACCCTATAAATGACCTGAGGACACTTATTACAAATGTTAAACGGGCTCCCAGAGTTTTTTTACTTTTATTTACCAGTTCAACAGATTTTGCACCAATTCCTATATCCGTTATATTCTGAAAAAAACGCACTTTTTTATTTCCATTTTCACCATGGAACTCTAATCGGCCAACATCTACTACCGAATTGGTTCCTTTTTCAATAATTTCTGTAAGGTCTTTTGGTGATTTGCTAATATTTACTGTTCTGGCAAAATCATTACCGGTTCCTAAGGGGAATAATCCTACAACTACTTTCTGACGTTTATCTTTATCAGCAAACATCACCCCATTTGTGACTTCATTTAGTAAGCCGTCACCCCCGCACGAAATTATAAAATCTGTTCCGTTATTTACTTCGTTTTTTGCAAGTTCAATAGCATGGTCACGATATTCGGTAAATTTTTCATTTATTTGAAATTCAGCAGAAAGGGCTTTGGTAATTTTTTCTTTTAAGGTTTTTCCTTTCTTAGATTTTCCATGGATAATCAAACTTACTTTTTTCATTGTTTTATTCAAATGGGTTACTAATAATATATCCAGGGCAAGGTTTATTATTCATATGATTGAAATTTAATATAAGTTGCTAATTCTCAACTTATCCTTACCACGAATTTAAAATATATGCTTATGACATAAATATTAAATACCGCAATGAGGGTTATCCTCCGGATTTTTTTACCTTATACCCGGCTTTGATAAGAATATCCATTATTTTATCCCTAAAATCTCCCTGAATAAGTATTTCACCATCTTTAGACGAACCACCAACACCACATTTAGTTTTTAATTTCTTAGCAAGCTCTTTTAAATCATTTTCAGTGCCAATAAAGCCGGTAATTAGTGTTACGGCTTTTCCTTTACGGCCTTTTTTATCAAGACTTACTTTTAAATTTTGTTGTTTAGGTTCTAAAGTTTCCTGCTCTTCTTCTTGATCATACTCATATTCAAAATCAGGGTTTGTTGAGTATACCATTCCTAATTTATCTTTCCAGTCTTTTGCCATTTCTTCAGTAATTAGTTTCTATTGCAAAAATAACAATTTTCTGTTCAGACCAATAGTCCTGTCAATTAATATATAATAAATGAATTTAGAAAAAGTTAAGCTAGCTTAAAATCAAGGTTTAATATCATCTCCTTGGGATATTGTCCAAATAATTATTTAAGGGTGCTTGGCTGGTTGTATTTAATGATTTTATCCAGTCAATTAAAGGTTGTCGATAATTTACAGATGTGTTATTAGGTTCCTGATCGTATTTGCTGAAATCAGGATCTGCAGAATATAAATAGTCTGTGGTAAGTACTGAATACGTGCTGTCTGAATAAATGGGTGTTCCATCAGAAAGAGTGTATCCACCTATGGTAGTCATTCCTCCTATTAAGTAATTATCTATACAATCAATTAATTCAGAGCCGGTTAAATTGAGTTCGTAAATTGAGTTTTCAAAAGGCAATAAACCTACAATTGTAAGGAGCTTGATGCTTCCCTGATTAATATTCTGCCTTATGCCACCTGAATTTGTAATTGACACATCAGCATCAGGGAATGTATGGAACCACGAGTCTGTTACCATATTACCCATTGATATACTCGATTCATAAATAATTTCAGAACAATAACCAATTTCCTCAGAAAGTGCTTCTTGTGTTTTTGCTTGCCAGTGCTCTACAATTGTTTCTATTTCATTATCCGGTGTGCTATTCTGATTTGGAACAATTTCTGAAGAGTTTATTTTTGCTTCATTAGTCTCGGGGTTAAATTGTAATTCGACTTTTACATAAGCCTTCATTTCTGCTCCGGATTGAATTAGTAGAACATCATTAATTGTTTTTAAAACATTTTGATGACAGTGCCCGCCACCAATTAAGGGAATGTTGTGTTTTTTTGCTGTAGGTACTAATGCTTCCATTTCATTTTGGCAAATATGGCCAATAACAATGATAATATCTGCACCTTCGTTTTTAACCAAGGGGGCATATTTGTCAATGGCATCCGAATAGGAAGTAAATTCATAATCTTCAACATAAGCAGGAAAAGTAGTAAAAGGTGTACTTAAGGAAGACAATCCAATGATTCCAACTTTTACACCTGATGATTCTCGAATAATATAAGGTTTAGCAAAGGCTGGTATATTTCCACTACTTTTTTCAGTAATATTTGCTGATAATAAGGGAAAATTCATTTGTTGCAAGCGTTTATTTAGTGTATCTGCCGTAAAATCAAACTCATGATTCCCAATTGCAGCTGCATCGTAGCCCATCAGGTTCATTACTTCAACCATTGATTCACCCCTGAACCATGTTGATATTGCAGGTCCAGTCCACATATCACCACCACTTAATATTAAATATGAATCCGAACCATCATATCCTTCACGGGATTTCCATAGACCTGATAGACCTGCTGCACCATCAAATTCATTAGTTGGTTCCATCCAGCCATGTTCATCATTCGTGTATATAATAGTGATTTTTGATCCATCAGGCTGATTGTCCGATGGTTTGCAGGAAGAAAATGTGAAAATAACTGCTGTGAACAGAATTATATTTATGCAACTCTTCATTATTTTACAAGATTTAAACAAAATTCAAAGTTACAAAAGTCGCAAAGGAAATACAATATTTAAATGTCCATATATTTTGTTAAAAACCATAAACAAACTAACTTTAGGAGCTAAAATTTAGTTTATGGATCATATCTACAAAAAAATTAATGAACTTTCGGAAAAATACCGAAATTATACAGCCAAAAACCTTTCACAGCTAATAAAAATAAAATCTTTAAGCATGCAGGAAAAAGAAGTCCAGTATGAATTAAAAAAACAGATGGAAGAAGCAGGTTTTGATGAGGTTAGGTTTGACGGCTTAGGAAATGTAATTGGCAGGATAGGGAAGGGGAAGAAGATTCTGGCAATTGATGGGCATATGGATACAGTTGACTTGGGAAATATGGAAAATTGGGATTTCGACCCCTTAGGTGGGGAAATTATAGATGGCTTTGTTCATGGTCGAGGTTCTGTTGACCAGGAAGGTGGCCCGGCTGCATTTGTTACTTCAGGGCGGATTTTAAAGGAATTAGGCTTTGACAAGGATATGACCATTTATTTTGTAGGAAGTGTAATGGAGGAAGATTGCGATGGTCTTTGCTGGAAATATATTATTGAAGAAGAAGGCATTAAACCTGATTTTGTGATTAGTACAGAGCCAACCAATTTAGGAATTTATCGTGGGCATCGTGGGCGTATGGAAATGAGAGTGGTTTTTCATGGAATTTCCTGTCATGGTTCAGCACCTGAACGTGGAGATAATGCCATTTATAAAGCATCCAGGGCTGCATTGGAAATTGAAAAACTTAATGAACGGTTAAAAGACGATGATTTTTTGGGTAAAGGTACGGTTACCATTTCAGAATTTAAATCAGAAAGTCCATCACTTTGCGCAGTTTCAGACTATGCCCACTTGCACCTTGACCGCCGCCTAACCTGGGGCGAAACAAAAGAATCGGCAGTAGCTGAAGTGGACGAAATTGTGAAAAATCTTGATGGAAAAGTCGAAGTGCTTTATTATGAGGAAGAAGCATGGACAGGCTTAAAATATGGCATGGAGAAATACTATCCTACCTGGAAAATTTCTGAAGAGCATGAAATTGTTCAAACCGGATTAAAAACCTTCCAAAAATTATTTAATAAAGAACCTAATATTGATAAATGGACATTTTCTACTAATGGAGTAACCATAAACGGGATATATGGAATCCCAACTATTGGTTTTGGTCCAGGGAACGAAGTTTTGGCCCATGCGCCAAATGAAAAAGTGCCTGTTGACCATTTGGTAGCAGCAACTGCATTTTATGCGGGTTTTGCTTATTCTTTGAGTGAGTGATAACAACACTTCGTTAAATTTTTGTTTCGCGCAAAGCCGCAAAGCTTTGATTATTAATCTATTAAATCATATTGCTAATGATTTTTAATGGTTTGATATATAGGTGTTTATGGAAATTTACCGAACTATTGTGATAATAGGCGTTTAATAATTGCGATAACAACAATTTAACATAATATTTTATGGACATTCAAAAGCAAATAGAACAGATAGAAAAAATAAACAGCGGTTTATACCAAAAGGATTTTTTACTGACCTGGGAAAAAAGTGAAAGTGCTTTGCGTAGGGTTTTGCAAGTAGCTGAGATTCTTCGTGAGATGAGAGTGAAAAATATTTCATCCAAAGTATATGACTCAGGTTTGGCTGTGTCAATTTTTAGGGATAAATCAACACGTACACGATTTTCTTATGCATCAGCTGCTAATTTGCTTGGGATGGAAGTTCAGGATATGGATGAGGAAAAATCACAAATTGCCCATGGTGAAACGGTTAGGGAAACTGCTAATATGATTTCCTTTTTAACGGATTTTATTGGTATCCGGGATGATATGTTCCTTGGTGAAGGAAATAAATACATGCGAGAAGTAGGTGCTGCCCTTGACGAAGGTTTTGAAAAAGGAGTGCTGCCATCCAGACCGGGAATTGTTAATTTGCAATGTGATATGGATCATCCTACACAATCCATGGCTGATTTGTTACATTTAAAACAACAATTTGGCTCATTGGAAGAATTACGGGGGAAAAAAATAGTGATGAGTTGGGCTTATTCACCCAGTTATGGTAAGCCGCTATCTGTTCCGCAGGGAATAATTGGTTTAATGTCCCGTTTTGGTATGGATATTACATTGGCGTACCCTGAAGGATATGGTTTAATACCTGAAATTGTGGAAATTGCTAAAAATAATTCGCGTAATAGTGACGGAAGCTTTAAAATTACCAACTCGATGGAAGAAGCAGTAAAAGATGCCGATATTGTTTATCCCAAAAGTTGGGCACCATTTCATATCATGCAACAGCGGACAGAACTATTAAAATCTGGTGATAAAAAAGGGTTGGATGCTCTGGAACAAACATGTCTTGCTGAAAATGCGAAGTATAAAAACTGGGAATACAATGAAGGGATGAAAAAGCTTACCAAGAAACAGGATGCTTTATATATGCATTGCCTTCCGGCAGATATTTCAGGTGTTTCCTGTAAGGAAGGAGAAGTAAATGCCGATGTTTTTGAGAAATATAGAATTAAAACATATCAGGAAGCCGGGTTTAAACCTTATATTATTGCTGCTATGATGTTTACCAATAAATTTGAACACCCTGCACAAATATTAAAAGAAATTTTGGAAAGAGGAACGAAAAGGTTTGGGGTGTAAATTTTGTCATTATATTTGATTTCCCTACTTTTATCCAAAATAGATTTAAAATGAAAGAAATTGAAAATCAGTCAGATTTAAAGGAAGTACTTTCTGAAAACGAAAATATTGTCAATTATGCTTTTCAGGGTTTGGATTTGAAAGGGTTTGAGACTGAGTTTTCAAAGAAAAAGATACAAAACTGTTTGTTTCTCGGCTGTGAACTTTCAATTGAATATCATCAGAAGCTGATTGCACAAAAAAATATTGTAATCCCTAACTTTGATGTACCTTTCAAGACTTCTGTTTCAGCACTTTATACAAAAGATATCTTGTATAATAGTTTTGATTACCAAAACATTGAGAGCTATTACGATACATATGACCGGATCGTTTATGATCATTACACGGAAACTGGAAAAGCAAAACCAAGTTCCATTTATGAGGCATTAGCCCGCCGTCTGCATGATCATTCAATCACGGATGCCCTTATGGATAAACTAAATTCCGTTGAATCGACAAAAGTAATTGCAATAATGGGTGGGCATAGTTTATCACGCGAAAGTGGGGATTATTTAAAAATAGCCAAATTAGCAAAGACCTTATCTGAAAAAGGATATTTTTTATTAAGTGGTGGTGGCCCTGGCGCTATGGAGGCTACTCACTTGGGCGTTTGGTTTGCTGAAAGGGAAATAGCCGAGCTTGAAATAGCCATGAATATTTTAAAAAAATCACCTACCTATGATCATGAAGACTGGCTTTCAACAGCTTTTGAGTTAATTGAGAAATATCCCAGAAAAGTTAATAAGCAGAGAGATGTAGGCATACCTACATGGTTATATGGTCATGAACCACCTACACCTTTTGCATCGCTAATTGCTAAATATTTTGCAAATAGTGTGCGTGAAGAAGGTTTATTGGCATTAGCAAAAGGAGGGGTTATTTATGCACCGGGGAGTGCAGGCACTATTCAGGAAATTTTTCAGGATGCTACTCAAAATCACTATAAATCCTATGAAATTGCCAGCCCAATGATATTTTTAAACAGCTATTTCTGGGAAATTGAAAAACCGGTTTATCCCTTGTTGAAACATCTGGCAACTGGTAAAGAATATTTATCCATGATACGTGTTTTTGATACAGAGGATGAGATTGTTGAGTATTTTGATGGACTTAAATTATAGCGAAAGCCCATTCTGTAAAAATACCCAAGGTGATCTCTAAAAATTCAAAATTCGAGGCTTTCTTATTTTTTAAAGTTCGATTTTACTTCTGTAAATGAGTGCTTTAAAAAAATCAGAGTAACGAAGAAGTTGGGGTTTTTAGAGGTTGTCTCAAGAATATTGTTTGTTATTGGATTAAAATTAGAAGTTATCTAATAAAAATATTTACCAAAACTAATGTTGCAAATAAGATTGGTCCACTTATAATTCTGATTTTGAGCATTGTTTTACTTTTTTCTTATCAAATGTAATTGTTGTATTAAGAGAAACGCGATATAACCAGGTTGAAAATTTTGATTGGTTTTTAAAGTTGTTTGATGATTTTAAAACTTTGTATACAATTTCCTGGAAAAAATCTTCGCGATCTTCATTATTTGTGCAAAATGAATAGCATACTTTTCTAATGAGCTTTTGATTTTCATATATCAAGTCTACTATTTTTTTCATGCAAAGCTTTTACTTATTAGACTACGAAAAACATAAAATACTACAGGTGGGTATAAAATATTTTGAAATCGAACCGTATTTTGAGTTAACTGTTCTGTAGATTATGTTTTTATTTTTACAAAAGGAAACTTATTTGTTTTTTAAATAATCGATAATCATTGGCGAAGCATCCTTTTCTTTGGCAAATTCAACAAGGCTTTTGCCTTCATATTTTATATTTGTTTTAGCACCACTTTCTACTAATAGTTTTATGATAGGGTAATCATTTTTTTTAATAGCCAGTATAAGCGGTGTTTCGCCATATTTTGTTTCATAATTAACATTGGTACCTTTATTTATTAGGGCTTGTACAGAAATGTATTTTTTTCTGTCTACAGCTTGCATAAGAGCCGTTTTACCAAAATATTTATTGTATTCTATTTGGGCGCCGGCATCAATTAAAAGGTTAATAACTTTATCGTTATCCTTTTCTGCGGCATTTAATAAAGCCGATTTGTCAGTCCATTCTTTTTCATTTGGATCTACACCTATTTGTAAAAGATATTCTACAATATCTGCATTTTCTTCATGAATGGCCAAAAGTAGTGGCGTTTCACCAAAGCCTGATCTGCACCTTGCAGATTTATTTGCACCAAGTTTGATTAATTTTTTTAAAGCATTTAAATTTTCATATTTTACTGCACCAAAAATAAGAGGACAATTATCTGTAAAAGTACCTTTCGTATCAATGCTTAACCCTTGATTTAATAATAAATCCAGTAATTCATCATCATTAAAAATAATTTTAAAATCTAGTTCTAAATTTTGAAGATCAGGGTCTAAACTTAACAATCTATTTAATTCAGTTTTGTTTTCAAGTGCAAAATTGATGTCAATAGTTTTAGAATTTGCACCCATTTTTACCAGCTTTTCTATCAGGTCAACATTCTTACTATCACCCAGATTAATTTTTTTTATATCACTACCGTGATCCAGAAGATAAAATATCATATTATTATCATTGCTCATAATGGCAATGTCAATAGGATAATCCCCTCTTTTTGAAGGGATCCCTGTTTTAGCCCCTAAATCAATCAGTTGTTGAACGATTTTAATATTTCCTTTAGCTACAGCAGCATGGAAAGGGGTTGATGTATAAGTGTAACCCCTGTATTTGTTTTTGTAAAAGTGTTTAATGATAGGAATATATGTGCCTGCTTTTCGGATTGAGCCTTGTATGGTAATTACAGCATTAGGGTTTGCCCCTTTACTAATTAATACTTTAATTCTTTTAATTATTTTCTCTTCAGGAACTTTGTAAGAGTAGGCAATAAGTTCATAAAGTACTTTATCAATAGAATCTTCAGAAATTTTAATGTTAGAATAGTCAATATCTTTGGTTGTTTCTATTCCATTGGCCAGTTCATTAGATTCTTCTATACCTTTAATTTTTTGAGACTTTTGTTCGTCACCTGAATAAGATTCAATAAGCTCTGCCAGTTTTTTTTCTTGCTGTTTTTCTTTGTCAGTTGGTGCTGAGAAACATGAACTTGAAAATAGGACAATGTTTAGTACAATAAATAAATATCGTTGTATCATATTATTCGTTTTAAAAAACTAGCTTTGGGGTCATGGATAAGCCTGGATTTATTAATTAAAACTTTACCATTAACTATAACGTATTCTGCTTCGCCTTTGGTTTCCACACCTTCATAAATGTTAATGTCACAATTTTGATGATGCGTTTTTGATGAAATTACTCTTTTTTTATCAGGATTCCAAATCACTAAATCAGCATCAGAACCAACTTTAATTTCCCCTTTACGGGGATATAAACCAAATATTTTGGCTGGTTTAGTAGAGATTATATCAACAAATTTATTTATAGTGAATTTATTTTGTAATACGCCATAGGTATACAGCAATTCTAAACGATGTTCTACACCACCAGCACCATTTGGTATTTTTCTGAAATCGGTTTGTCCTTTTTTCTTTTGATTTAGGGTGAACGGGCAATGGTCTGTTCCAATGGCCTGGATGGTATTATCCGTAATGGCTTTCCAAAGGGCATCATTATCTTCTTTTTTTCTCAGGGGCGGGCTTAAAACAAAAGGTGCTGTTTGTTCAAATTGGCCTTCATATTTTGAATCTTCAAGCAATAAATAATGCGGACAAGTTTCAGCATATACTTTTTGTCCTTTTTGCTGAGCATTTTTAATGTGTTCAAGTGATTTTTTTGCCGAAACATGTACAATATATAACGGACAATTTGCTTTGTTCGCCAATTCGATTACCGTTTTAACAGCTTCTGCTTCCATTTCTGCAGG
>JBDLJL010000081.1:0-23382 GCA_039714415.1 Bacteroidota bacterium | reverse complement strand
TTGAAAGCTTCCGCTGTAGCGGAACAGGCTTTGATATTTGAATTCTTTGAGAACACCTTATGCAATAGATTCTTGTAAATTCAATATTTTAGAACTTGCCTTTTTCTGCCCCTCTTTTTCTGCAGCCTTTATCAAATTGGCAAAATATATAGCAAAAGGACGATAAGCTAAATGGGACCATTTAGAAAACGGCACTTCAATCATTAACATTGGTGTCAATATCATTAAATGCAATATATACGTATAATAAGTGGCAAGTGCCAGGCCGTTAATACGAAAAACATGAACCAATATACCTGAAAGTGTAGTAAGAAAGAGCAAAATAACGAAAGTCCAGTCAGTATAATGAGAGTGTTTGCTTTTTTGCTGCACTTTTTCTTGTCGAATTTTTAAAAAGTAAACAGAACCAATAAACAAGCCCAATGTTGCATAATATCCCAGCAGTCTTTGTGGGTGGTACCATTCATGGATAGTATCGGTTTGAAACCAATCCAGAAAAACTACTACCATTACAAATAAGGAAACATACCCGGTTGCCAGCAAAAAATGCATTCCCCAATAAGATTTTTTTTCGCATTTCGAGAATTCCCACTGGGTGGCAAAGTTCCATATCAGGCTTCCTGCTTCTTTAAAATAGCTTATTATTGGTACTTGCACATTATTTTTAATAATGACTTTATAATACATATTTATGATATTGCTAATAAGCAAACCGGCAAGAAGCACAATTATGACTAAATCTCCAATATGAACATATTCAATTGGAAAGAATTTATTAATTGCAACACCACCTTCGGCGGTCAACCACAGGCTTTCATCAGGAATTACACTGTAAATAACAGAAAGGACTAAAACAATGGCCGCAAATATGAAAATTAAGGCGAACTCGGCAGCTTTTGAGGTATAAACTAATCGTGCTAAACCTGTCCAGTCATATACAGTAGTAAGATAGCGACGCAAGGCCATCATAAGTTCACCAGGGTTTGCATCCCTTGGGCATTCATCACTGCAATCACCACAATAGTAACATAGCCAGGGTTCAATGCTACCGTCAATTTTGTCTTTTAAGCCCATTTGCATTGCCCTTATATTGTTCCTTGGGAATAAAACACCTTGTTCAGTCAACTGACAGCTTGCTGTGCAATTACCACAATGATAACAAGTATCCCAATCTTTTACACCGAACTTTTTCAAGTCTTTAATAAACTCTGGATTTACACGATTGTTCATAATATCATCAGTTTATTATATAAAAAATTATAAGTTGTTGCAGGTTACGGGATACGAGTTCCGGGTTGGACGCTTGATGTGTCTATGACACGCAACCCGTAACTCGCATTAAATGCAAAAAGTTAATTTGTTTCCCGTTAGGAACCGTTTTTTTTTTGAAAATTCATAGTTTGTTATACCAGTTTTTTAATAGTTTCTTCAATAATCTCAAGCGAAATTTCTTTTGAATCGTTTTTTATTTCTCCCTTAACAATACTCTGAAGCACACCAGCCGCCGCAGCCGATGCCTGGGCAACAGTATCAGGAATATCTTTTGGACCCTGACAGACCCCGGCAATGGAAATCCCAGCTACATTTGTTCCTGTAGGGTTACTATTGCTGTCAGCTTCCTTAAACCAACCATCTTCGGTTAATGAAACACCCATCATTTGACTTAATATCTCATTATCGCCTCCGGGTTCTAATCCAACAGCCAGTACTACCATATCAACTTTTTGCTCAATTAAGCTATCTTCAATAATATTTTCACCACGTATTTCTAACTGGCCATTTAATTGTTTCACTTTTGCTGTTCTTCCCCTTATAATATTCACCCCTTCATTTTTTATCCTTTGGTAAAATTCCTCGTAACCTTTACCAAATGCCCTCATATCAATAAAATATTCTGAAACCTCAGCATCCGGTATTTTTTCTTTTACCAAATGAGCAAGTTTTAATGAATACATGCAGCAAACTTTTGAGCAATATTTATTATGGTTTTTATCACGACTACCCACGCAGTGTATTAGAGCTACACTTTTGGGTATAACCCCGTCTTTTAAAAATACAGGATTCCCCTTTTTATCTTCTGATCTAAGGGTGATTTTCCCTTCGGTAGGCCCTGCTGCATTAATTAATCGTTCAAGTTCCAGGGAAGTGAGTACGTTAGGGTATTTTCCATAACCAAATTGCTCAGCCCTTTCAGCTTCAAAAGGCTTAAAGCCCGTAGCAATAATAATATTCCCAACGGTAATTTCTATTTCTTTATCCTGTTCATCCAGATTTATACAATCATTAACGGGGCAAAATCTTATACAGTTCTTACATTGCCCACTATGTTGATAGATTAAATCTTTGTATTTTTTCGAATTATCTACACCGATGGTATTGTTAAGTTTAGAAATAAAATCATCTTCGCCCCGTATTTTTTGCTTTTTAAGCTTTGCTAATTTATCAAGCAAGTCTTTAGGAAAACCCTCATTCTTTCTAAGTTCCTTAATAGTTTGTGCTGTAATTTCAAAAGGGTCATTAATATACCTGCAATTTTCAGCATCAACAAGATACTTGTTAGGTACTGCCTGTGGAAATGGGATATAAATAGCTTTGCGTAAAGATATTCCGGAATCAAACTCGCTTCGTGTTTCACCGGGGCATCGTGCAGAACAAGATCCACAACCAATACATAATGACTGATTAACTTTTCTTGCTTTTTTTAATATTTTCACTTTATAATTTCCAGGCAATCCTGATACACCTGTAACATTAGCATAAGTAATCATTTCAATATTAGGATGCTGCCCAACTTCTACCATTTTTGGTGTTAGGATACATGCTGCACAATCAAGTGTTGGGAATGTTTTATCGAACATTGCCATATGTCCGCCTATTGTGCCGCTTTTCTCTAAAAGATAAACTTTTTTATTTGCATTTGCTATCTCAAGTGAAGATTGAATGCCTGCAATCCCACCACCAATCACAAGTGTGTCATGATTTACAGGCAATTGGCCATTAGCAACCAGTTTTTCATATGGGATATCATACAATGCTCCCAGCAATACAGAAACAGCCTTATCCTTATCAGGATTTGCCAATAATCCATATTCATTAAAATTTAACAAGATTATATTATCAGGATTATTGCCCGATTTTGCCATGGCACTGGAAAACATATTTTTAATCATTCCCGGTGAATCACCAGCAATAATTATTTTTTCCAGCCCTTTTTCTCTTATTTCATTTACCAGTTTATCGTTTTTTGAATAAGCACTGATGTCAATAGAGCTAGTAATTTTCAAACCTGGAATTTTATTTAAATAATTAATAACCTCATGAAGATTAGTAGAGGAATTATTAGAAGAAAAATAAAAATATATTCCTGTTTTACTGAGAGATCCCATAATATTTAATTTTTGGGTGAAAAAGACAGATATTCCCTATATTGGTATTACTGCAATTTTAGTGGGTAACCAATTAAAATATATGTTGGTTATTTGTTTATACGTTTATTTGTTTATGCCGTATGCGCTTATTGTATACTGCTTAATTAGTGTCTATCCATAAAATACGCTATCTTCGTTATGTTTGCTTTCAAAATGGTCGTTTACAACAGTAAACTCACATTTTTCAAGCTTCGCAAGCCTCGATATCTAACTTTCTGTTTCAAACACAGACTTTATAGACGAACTCTAATTATGCGGCTTATTAACAGATAAACAAATCAACAAATAACCATAGTAAATTTAGACTAAAAATTACCTTCTGGTTAAGCACCCACAAAAATGGTAGTAAAACCTCTATATTAAATAACATATGCGATTTTAAATCCACTTTTTTTGTGATTTTAATAACTTAAATTTAAGGATAAATCTTATTGCCACCCCAATTAAACAGGATATATTTTTCAACTAATGCTGCATAACATGTTCTTTTTCTTTTATTAATGGCAAATTATTATATTTGACAAATTCTTTGATTTCTGCAATTTTTAACGTATTTTTACTTAAATATTAATTTATTATGTGAATTTTATAACTATAATGCATTCTAAACACGAAATATTACGTCTATTTAGATACCGAATATGCTTAATTGGGTTAAAGAACATAGGTTTTGAATATGTTTATTCCTATTATTTGGGCGAAGAAGTTGGAGTATCAGCTGAGCAGATAAGGAAAGATTTATCAAAATTTGGTATTAAAGGAAAAAAGAAATCCGGTTATCATATTGAGCAATTAATAAAAGATATTGAGGGGGTTACGGGGAAAGATGAACCCCAGAATGTTATTTTGGTGGGAATGGGAAATGTAGGACTTGCTATTGCCAACAATTATGACTTTGTGAAACACAACATCAATGTCATTGCAGGGTTTGATATTAACCCTATTAAGTTAAAGAAAAAATACAAAATCCCGGTATTCCCTACCTCTAAAATGGAAGAATTTATCAAAAATAATAATGTATTTACTGCCATAATATCTGTCCCTGCATTATCTGCTCAAGAGGTATGTGATCAATTGATATCTTATGGAATTAAAGGTATACTAAATTTTGCACCCAGAAATTTAAAAACTCCTGAAAACATCTTTGTTAATAACATTAACTTATGTAGTGAATTATCAAGTGTTATTTATCTGGCCAGGAGCAGCTAATATATCATGTTTATATGTACAAGTATTTAGGAAATAACCCTTTAGTCCGCACAATAAAAGACAGGTGCAGGGTTTGTTATACTTGTGTGAGAGAGTGCCCTGCAAAAGCCATGAAAATAATTAACGGTCAGGCAGAGGTAATTGGGGAGCGTTGTATTGCCTGCGGAAATTGCATTAAAGTTTGTAGCCAGGAAGCCAAAACATTTTATAAATCCCTGGATGATGTAATTGAATTATTCAATTCAAATTCAAATGTAATTGCCTGCATAGCACCAAGTTTTCCTGCTGAATTTACAGAGATCAAGGATTACAGGATATTTGTCGGGATGCTTAAGAAACTGGGGTTTAACTTAGTGGTTGAGGTTTCATTTGGGGCTGATCTTGTGGCAAAAAGATACCAGGAAACCCTTCAATTAAATGTTAAAAAACAAATTATTCCTTCTGATTGCCCGGCCATTGTATTTTATATCAGACATTATCATCCAAAGCTAGTGCCTTACCTCGCCCCTGTAGTCTCACCTATGGTAGCCACCTCAAGGGTTGTAAAACATACATATGGACAAAGCAATAAAACAGTTTTTATAGGACCTTGTATCGCCAAAAAGGCTGAGTCAATAGAAGTTGATGAGGTTATTACTTTTTCGGAACTAAGGGAATTATTTCAGCAATACAACATAAGGGCGGAAGAGTGTGAGGCTTCTGATTTTGATCCGCCACATTCAGGGAAAGGGGCTATTTTTCCTGTAAGCAGAGGACTTTTAGAGAATTTAAATAAGGAAGACAGTATTGTTGATGGTGATATAATTGTCGCCGAGGGGCGGACAAAATTCCAGGAAGCTATAAACGAGCTTGAAAAAGGTAATATTGATATCAAACATATGGAATTGCTATGTTGTGAAGGTTGCATAATGGGAGCAGGGATGTCCAAAAATGGAAAAAGATTTGAAAGGAATAACAAAATAAGCAATTATGTCAAGAAAAAACTTGAGAATTTATCTGTAGAAGAATGGGGAAATCAAATTGACAATTATAAAAATATTGATTTAAGTCAGAAGTTTGCACCTGCTGATCGAAGATTTCCTAAACCATCAATGAACGAGATGGATGAAATTTTGAAAAGAATGGGCAAAATAAGTTTAAAAGATCACCTGAATTGCGGTGCATGTGGATATAGTACCTGCACAGAGCATGCAATAGCCATTGCAGAAGGATTAGCTGAAAATGAGATGTGTTTACCATACACTATTGAAAAACTTCATAAATCAATTGAAGAACTAAATATCTCGAATGAAAAGCTGGCAAGCGCAAAGGAGGCATTAAAACAATCAGAAAAATTGGCTAGTATGGGGCAATTATCAGCCGGTATAGCTCATGAACTAAACAATCCATTGGGTGTAATAACTTTGCATAGCAATATCCTAAAGGATAAAATGCATAAGAATGGTACTAAAAGTGAAGGTCTTGAACTAATTGTTGAACAGGCAGACAGATGTAAAAAAATCGTTAGCGGGCTTTTAAATTTTGCACGGAAGAACCAGGTAAAATTATCAAAACAAAATATTGAAGAATTTGTAAAACATAGTTTCGATTCTATAATTAAGCCTGATAATATACAAATTGAACTTGAGTCAGAATTAGAAGATCCGTTTATAATGATTGATTATGATCAAATGATGCAGGTTTTAAACAATCTGGAAAAAAATGCTATTGAAGCGATGCCTTCAGGTGGTTTGCTTAAACTGTCTTTAGCTGGAAATGGTGATAATGTAATAATAAAGATTGTAGATACAGGTATTGGCATTACAAAAGGGAACATGAAAAAGCTGTTCACACCATTTTTTACAACAAAAAAACCTGGGAATGGAACAGGTTTGGGTTTATCCTTAATTTATGGAATTGTAAAAATGCATCGTGGACAAATTGATGTTGAATCAAATACTGATTCAGGAATTGGTAAAACAGGAACAAGTTTTACTATTACAATTCCCAGGTTATAGTTAATGAAATTTGAATATCAAGCATGGCTGAGTTAAATATCCTTGTAGTTGATGATGAGCCTGGAATATTATCAGGCATTAGAATTATATTGGACGAATTCTCAGTGGGTTATCCATTTCTGGAAGAAGATTTCACATTCCACACTCTGGAATCTGAAACAGCTGAAGATGCATTAAAATTTATCGAAAACAAAAAACCGGATATTATTTTATTGGACAATAAACTCCCCGGCATGGATGGAATTGATCTGTTAGAGCATATTAATGAATGGGGCATTGATATACCGGTCATGATGATAACATCCTATGCTTCATTGGATTTAGCTGTTAGGGCAACAAAAAATGGGGCTTATAATTTTTTAACTAAACCATTTACACCGCAGGAGCTTAAATCAGCAGTAGAGAATATTACAAAGCATTTGTTTTTGAAACGAATGACACAGAAACTGAATAAAGAAGAAAAGCAAATTCGGTTTCAATTTTTATCGGTATTATCTCATGAGCTAAAATCACCATTAAATGCTGTGGAAGAGTTTCAAGAACTAATACTGACAAGACAATCTGGGAATAAACTCGAAAATTATGACCCCATCGTTAAACGATCTATTGAAAGATTGAAAGCAATGAGAAGATTAATTCATGATTTACTGGATTTAACCAAAATCGAGTCCGGTTCAAAGAGCAGGGAATTGAGGCCTTTGAATTTGATTGAGATAGCAAAAAAAGTTATTAACCTAAACATGCCTATAGCTGAAGCAGCTAACATCCAAATTTACAGCAAATTTCCTGACAAATTAAATTTTACAGCAGATGACAAGGAAATGGAAATCGTTTTCAATAACTTGATTTCAAATGCCATTAAATATAATAAGGAAAAAGGTTCGGTTAATATAGAAATAATATCAAAACCGAAGGAGATTATTGTTTCGATTGAAGATACGGGGATTGGAATGACAGAAGAAGAAGCATCAAAAATATTCAGGGATTTTATTCGGATTAAAAATGTGAAAACGAGAAATATACCTGGCAGTGGTCTTGGTCTTTCAATTACAAAAAAAATTATCAGCTTGTATGATGGAAAAATTAACCTAAGCAGTAAAGTTGATAAAGGGAGTAAGTTTACGATATGCTTTCCATTGGAAGTTAAAAATTGATTTTATAAGTTAGAATCTATAAATGATAAGAAGTTTGAAATAAATCATATTGAACTATTTAAATTTTATTGACATGGAAAAAACAAAAATTTTATTGGTGGATGACGATCCTGATTTAATTATTGCGGTACAAACCATATTGGAAAACAATAATTTTGAGGTAAGCACAGCTTATAATAAAAAAGAAGGGTTGGAACAACTCTTAGCAAAAAAACCTGATTTAGCCATACTTGATGTCATGATGGAAGACCCCCATGATGGCTTTGATCTGGCAAGGGCAATTAAAAAAATTCCTGAGTTCGAAGAATTGCCAATAATTATGCTGACAAGCGTTGATGGAATGACAGGTGTCAATTTTAAAGCAGCTATGAGCGATCCTAACTGGCTACCGGCAAATGAATATCTTGATAAACCAGTAGAACCAACTGAATTATTGGATACAATAGAACAGGTACTTAACGGATAAAAAACAAACATTGAAAGTTTCGAAGTTTGAAAAAGTACTTTTATCTGAAACATTAATGAAAGATATTCTTAATAGAAATAAAAGATTGTTTTTACGTTCACTTTGGATGATAAGATTAAGATGGCTTGCAATAATTGCAGTTATTCCATCCACTATTATCTATAAATACTTGTACCATATCCAACTAAGCGATTTCCCAATTTACATTGTTTGCTTTTTTCTGATTGCAGAAAACCTAATTTCATTAAAATTTCTCAAAAGAATAGAGACTAACGGTGAATCATTCCCTGATAATCAGCTAACATCAAAGAAAGTTAAATCTGATTTTATTCTTATCAAAAATGTCCTGAATTTTCAAATTTTTATTGATTTAATTGCACTTACTTTTATTTTATATTTTACCGGCGGTATTGAAAACCCTTTTATTTTCTTTTATTTTTTTCATTTAGCCATAGCCAGTGTATTGCTATCACAAAAAGAAACCTTTATCCATACAATCATAGCTGTTTTGTTATTCCTGACATTGGCTTATTCAACCTATCTAGAACTTGTTCCATATCATGTTCTTTATAATTACGAAAATTATGTTGACTTCATGTTATATAAAAACAGCTTTTATGTCATAAAAAGTACAGTATCGTTTATAGCAACTGTTTTAATACTGGTTTTCCTGGCAAGTTCAATAGGGAAAAAGCTACAAAACCAAGAAGAAAAATATGCTGATGCCATAGATAAACTTAAGAAGCATGATACCATAAAAAATGAATACGTTTTGCGTGTAACCCATGATGTTAAAGGGCATCTGGCAGCAATACAGAGTAATTTGAGTGTACTTACTTCAAGAATTCTTGGCCCCCTTGATGATAAGCATGAAGGTTTTATTGAAAGAGCCTACAAAAGGACATTTATAGCGACCCATTTTATCAGGGATTTGTTAAAACTTACAAAGTTAAGAATGAGTGGCCCAATAAAAGCATCTAAATTTGATTTGAGAAAAGCATTAGTAAATGCTGCAAATGATGTAAAAACAAATGCCGAATCAAAATCTATTACCATCGAATCTCAAATTGATGATACAGTAAATGAATTTTATGGTGATGAATTTTCAATTCAGGAAATTACCAGTAATTTATTACTAAACGCTATAAAATACACACCTGAAAAGGGCTCAATTACACTAGTTGCACAGGCTCTTAAAGATACTATGCAAATTTCAATTGAAGATACAGGGTTTGGGATACCGGAAAATGAAATTGAACACATATTTGAAGAATTTTATAGGGCAAGTAATGTAAAAAAAATAGTTCTGGATGGCACCGGTATTGGCTTAACCATTGTTAAAAAGGTAGTAGAACAACATGGTGGCAAAATATGGGTAGAAAGTAAATTAAATGAAGGTTCAAAATTTATTTTCACTCTCCTAAAAAAAGGATGAACTGTGTAGCTGAATACAATTTACAAATAGGAAGTTTAGACTTATTATAAATTAGCAACAACAAACCCTTGTTACAGGCTGTAACACAGCACATTATATTTATCGGCAAATAATTCACAAATCTACTTATTTAAATTTTTATTAAATTTATTAGATATTTAATAAAACCTGCGATGAAAGAAAAGAATTCAAATTTAACAAATCAGTCAAGGCGGAAATTTATTAAAGATGTTGCCATTGGAAGCAGTCTCACTTTAGCGTTTGGCAACTTAAGTTTCACATTTCTTGACCACAATTCTCTAGTTGCAAAAAAAGTGATTATTTGCGACTATTCCATTTGCGCCGGATGTCAAACCTGTGAAGTTTCATGTGTTGCTTTTAATCACAAAATGATTGATGGCACTAACACTTTTGGTTTGGTTAATCCTAAGAACACAAATATTAAAGTCCATAAATTTAACCCGGATCTTGATATTCCTGCAACTTGTGCCGGATGTCCGGACACTCCATGTATTACAGCATGCCCAATAACTATTGATAAGGATAAGGGGCTAAAAGCATTATATATTAAAGAAGGGACTAATGCCATTGCTGTGCATGAAGAACAATGCATTGGCTGTGGATTATGTGCTAAAGCCTGTGAAAAAGAAAGCGTTGGAGTTATCAGAAGGAATAAGGAAAATGGAAAACCTGAAGGTTTGTGCACCTATTGTGATGGTGACCCTTCCTGCGTAAAAAATTGTCCATATGGAGCTTTATCCTATGTAGAAGTCGATACCAATTACGAGTTTTTTGGTAAATCACCAAAACAAATTGCCAAAACTCTAACCGAAAGGTATTATAAAGTCAAATAGAATGAAAGGCTTTTTCTTGATATTAGTTCTTTAAACTGCTAATAAAAGTATAAAAAAATGGAAGAAAATTTTGGAATCATCCTGGATATAAATCTAACAACAAGAAAAATTCAAAAAATTAATCTTGCTGAAGAGGACATAAAATTGTTTATTGGTGGACGTGGTTTGGGAATGAAAATCTTATATGATAGAATAAAACCAGGGATGGATCCTTTTGCAGAAGAAAATCCATTAATCTTCATGGCAGGAACTTTTTCCGGTCTACCTGTTCCCTCATCATCAAGAACTTGTGTGGTTACAAAATCACCTCATACTTCGCCGGTTAAATCACAATACGATAACGCTTCAACAGTTACTTATTCAAATATGGGAGGCTTTTTTGGCCCAGAGGTCCGTTTTGCAGGATATGAAGGTATTGTAGTCTCTGGTAAAGCACATTTCCCGGTTTATATTAAAATTGAAGATGAAAAAGTAGAAATTGTTGACGCTGGTAAATTCTGGGGCATGAAAACCGATGAGTTTGATATTGAATTCAAAAATGAACTCAAAGATAATGATTTTCAGTCCTGTTATATAGGTCCTGCAGGTGAAAAAATGGTATCGTATGCATGTGTGCTAAATACTGCTTCAAGAGCTGCCGGACGTGGTGGAACAGGTGCAGTTATGGGTTCAAAAAACCTAAAGGCTATTGCGGTGAAAGGCACAGGCATGCCTAATGTTAAAAAACCAAAAGAGTTAATGAAGCTGGTTGATGACGCCAGGGTGTTTTTCAAAGGGCGTACACAAACAAAATGGTGGCGTGATTATGGAACTGCTGGTGCCCTAAAACCATCAAGCGATGGTGGATCTATGGCTGTTAAGAATTACCGGGAAGGAACGTTTAAAGATATTGAAAACTACGATGCGGAAACATCACGTGAAAAAGTGTGGAAAAGAGATTTTGCCTGTTATATGTGCCCGCTATCCTGTAAAAAAAGTGGTGTAGTAAAAGAAGGTAGGTTTAAGGGGACAATTGTTCATGATTCACCTGAATATGAAACAGGTACAATGTTAGGATCAAACCTGATGCTTACAAACATCAATGATGTTATGAAAGCTATTTTTGATGGTGATGATTATGGTTTGGATATTATTTCTTTAGGCAATACAATTGGCTTTTTGATTGAAGCTAAAGAGAAAAAACTGATTGATAAAGAGTTTCTTGATGGCATCGATTTAAAATGGAATGATATTGATGGCATACTTAAAATGATTGAAAAAATTGCTAAACGTGAAGGTATAGGTGATTTGGCATCAAAAGGTGTAAAAGCACTTTCAGAGAAAATTGGTAAAGGTTCAAAAGAGTTTGCCATTCATGTAAAAGGCAATGAATTGGCAGCCTGGAATGTACATGTTGATTCCGGAACAGGTATAAGTTATGTGACCTCAAACAGGGGGGCTTGTCACCTAAATGGTGGTGAAGTAAAACGTCAAAATGGAAATGCATTAAAAGACTCACTTGCCGTTTGCTTTTTTGCGACCGGATGGGGTGGTTTTGACAACAAACAACTTACTGAATTAATTAATAGCATAACGGGTTTAAATTGGAATGAAGATGATTTTAATAAAGCAGGTGAACGAATTTATAACCTTGAAAAAATGATCAACTTCCGTGAAGGATTCACAAATGTTGATGATATTCTTCCAGAAAGGTTTTATAAAGAACCTTTAACTGTAGGTGAAAAGAAAGGTGCAATTCTGAAACGTGATGAATTTAAACAAAAGTTACATGATTATTATTCAGAAAGAGGCTGGGATATAAAAACATCAAAACCAAAACCTGAGACATTAAAAACGCTAAATCTTGATTTTCTTGTCTAGCAAATTATTGTCTTAACCTAATTTCCAACTATGTTACAACTTCTTACTGGAATTATAGCCAGTTCTGTACATGTAATTTCCGGTCCGGATCATTTGGCCGCTATTACACCTTTAGCCATTGAAAATAAAAAGAAATCCTGGGTGATTGGGCTATTATGGGGAATTGGCCATACAATGGGTGTACTAATTGTTGGTGCCTTCTTTCTACTTTTCAGGGAACAAATTCCAGTTGAGGCAATATCTGAATATAGTGAACTCTTGGTTGGTCTTGTATTGATAATGATTGGAATATGGGCTTTTTACCGAATGAAAAAAAATAAGGAAAATCATCATCATGTGGTATTTTCAAAAAATACGGTTGCAGCCACTTCAGTTGGTATATTACATGGCTTGGCCGGTGTTTCACACTTAATTGGTATTATTCCAACACTTGCTCTCCCATCAAGAATTGATGCATTTTTATATTTATCAGGGTTTACTATTGGAACTATATCAACCATGATATTTTTTGCCATGGCCTTAGGCTACCTTGCACATAATTTCTCACATTCAAAGAAAGAGGAAATGCTTAAAAAGCTACAGCTAACAGGTGTAATTGCTGCTATTTCAGTTGGTTTATTTTGGATATTTAGTGCGATATAATTGATGAATGGTTATTTGGTTATTTGGTTATTCGGTTATTTGATTGTTTGGTCATTCAGTTATTAGATCATTTATCACCCTCACTTTAAGTCTGATTTCACATATTAATTCGACCATCAATGACCAGTGACCAGCAACCAGTGACTAATTACCAAGATTAACCGGGCTAAGCAGATAACCTTCCTGTCGTAATAAATTGATCAGCCCGTCTTTTCCGGCAAGGTGGCCACTACCAACAGCAATAAAGCAAACATCTTCATTCATTAGTTTAGCAAGCTTAGAAACCCATTTCTGGTTTCTGTTCACTAAAAGCTCATCTGTATATTTTTCTAACTCCTGGTCTTCTTTTGCATAATTATAAAGCTTATTTATTTCTTGATTTTTATAAATTTGAAGCATCTCGTAATAATCCTTTAGTATGTCTTGCGATTTGGTCATTTCCAAAAGCATTTGTACTTGCGCATCAATTGGTACATTATCAATTATAGAAACTTGCTCGTCTAATGTTTCCAACCCTACAACTTCCATCTTTCTTTTTTTTGCCAGTTTCATAAAATGCATTTCATAAACTTTTGCTTTTTTTATTTTCTCTTCTAAGATGACAGAAAAACTAAGCATTGGTTTTAACTTCTGAATGGTCATTAAACTCATTCCACTTAGTTTTAGACTATCCTTCAGATAACTGAGCAAATTATCATATTCCTGTTTACCCATATACGAAGAAATGCTTTTCTTTTCAGGTAGGATCATCTTTTGCATTAATGCTAATTGATCTGAAAATGACACATCAAGATCAACTTCCATAATAAGTTTTTTTGACGCTTCAAATGCACTTTTCATAGATTCCGTATAGAAAAAATCTTCTTTTGGAATTATATGTATCGTGCCAAACAGATAAGAACTGTCAGTTAACTCATTTCCCGATATTTTCCATAACAAAGAATTTTCTACTGATATACTATCAGATTGCTGTGAAAAAGTAAGAGTAGGATAAATTAGGGAAATTATTATAATACTAAATTTAAGGACATTCATTATTTAAAGGATTATTCATTTAAAAAATACATTTTGTGCCTGCAAATATATATTTTTGAACTAAAATATTACTTTATGAAACAAGTATTTTTAAAATAATCATTAATTTAATTAGCTATGATTATTTTTAATATGCGGTAACATGTGGCAGTAAAAATAATTTTAAAATAACACATGAAAATAAAAAAAGCAAAAATAAGTGATGTAAAATCAATTATTGATTTTCAACAGAAAATGGCCAAAGAAACAGAGAACCTTGATTTAGATATTGAAATTCTTACCAAAGGTGTTAATACAGCATTTAATGATCCTTCAAAAGGCATTTATTACGTTGCTACTGAACAAAATAAAGTTGTGGCATCATTACTCACTACTTATGAGTGGAGCGATTGGCGAAATGGTTGTGTGCTGTGGATACAGTCGGTTTATGTTTTACCAGAATTTCGGCAAAAAGGGGTTTTTAACAAAATGTACCAACATTTAAAATCAATGGTTGAAAAATCTGATAAATATTTAGGTTTGAGGCTTTATGTAGACCTTACAAATACTAAAGCACAAAAAGTATATGACCGGGTTGGTATGGATGGTGAGCATTATAAAATGTATGAGTGGTTTAAGTAACTTACACGAAATATATGATTCGTTTTTTTTAGCAACAAAATCTATTTCAAAGTTTTTGTAAGCACCTGTACAAACCTCATACCCCGCTATGCGTAAATACAGAAAAACTATATTTTCAAGTATTGCTGCAATATCCTTTTTTAGATTATAATCTAATTATTTACAATTTAATTGATTTTTTTGAATATAAACTAATATTCTGCAATTTAAAATAAAGGTGAAATTATATAAAAATAAGAACTTATATTTTATATCATAAATTGACGAATGAATTGACTCATAAAAAAACTATTTTGATTTCATTAAATTTTTCATACATTTACATCTTTATATATTTAATTACTCGCATTGCGTAAAGATGGCAAAAATTGTAGTATTGGGTGCAGGAATTTCAGGGCACACAGCAGCCTTGTATTTAAGAAAAAAATTAAAAAAAACTCATAAAGTAGTTGTTGTTAGCCCTAACAGAAATTATCAATGGGTACCATCAAATATTTGGGTGGGGCTGGGATTAATGACACCCGATCAGGTGAAGTTTAAATTGGCACCCATTTATAAAAAAAATGGCATTCAATATAAACAGGCACTGGCTACATCAATACACCCGGAAGGTAATGAAACACACGAAAAACCATTTGTTAAAATCAAGCATATATCTGAAGATTTAAAAGGTAAGGAAGAAGAAGTTGAGTATGATTTTCTGGTTAATGGAACCGGTCCAAAATTAAATTTTGCTGCTACAGAAGGACTTGGTCCTGATAAATTCACAAACTCTGTTTGCACATATGACCATGCTGCCCATGCATGGCATAATCTCGAAAAAGCATTTAAAAAAATGGAAGCCGGTGAAAAACAAACCTTTCTTGTTGGAACTGGTCACCCAATGGCAACATGCCAGGGTGCAGCTTTTGAATATATTTTAAATATTGCATTTGAAATAACCAAAAGAAAACTTAGCCATCTGTCAGAAATGTGGTGGATATCAAATGAATATGAGCTGGGCGATTTTGGAATGGGCGGTGCTTATGTTAAAAGAGGAGGCTACATTACACCCACCAAAATATTTACAGAGTCCATTTTTAAAGAATATGGGATTCGTTGGATAAAGAGAGCAGGGGTAAAAAAAATTGAAAAAGGTGTGGCACATTATGAGAACCTTGATGGTGAATACCTTACCAAAGAATTTGATTTCGCGATGTTAATTCCGGGCTTTGCTGGTGCAGGCATGAAAGCTTTTGATAAAAATGACGAGGATATCACCAGCAAAGTCTTTGCTGCAAATGGAATGATGAAAGTGGATGCCGATTATACGCAAAAACCTTATGAAGAATGGTCAGCATCAGATTGGCCTACAATTTATCAAAACCCTGATTATGACAATGTGTATGCCTCAGGAATTGCCTTTGCACCACCACATACCATGTCAAAACCAATGAAAAGCAAAAATGGCACACCAATTACCCCTACTCCACCAAGAACGGGAATGCCATCGGGGGTTATTGGTAAAATTGTGGCAGAGAACATTGTCCATAGAATTAAAACAGGGAAAAATGAACATCCTCATAAAGCTTCTATGGCAAGAATGGGGGCAGCCTGTATTGTTTCAGCAGGATATGGAATCAGGCAAGGGCAAGCTGCTGTAATGACTGTTTTTCCAATTGTACCAGATTATGATAAATATCCAAAATGGGGACGAAATATTAAACATACGGTAGGCGAAGTGGGACTGGCAGGACACTGGATGAAATTGTTTATGCACTATATGTTTTTGTATAAAGCAAAAGCAAAACCTTTATGGTGGTTAATCCCAGAATAAGCAAAAGACTAAAAACTAAAAATATGAATTTCATTTTACAATATAAAAAGTTATGATAACAAAAAGTAAAGAAAAAAACATCCCTTACAGCAATATGTCTTTTGGAACGGAACCCACAAGAATGACAAAGTTTTGGCGAAGGTGTTTCCTTAAGCAAATTATTCGCTTTTTTGTACTGAATTTAAAAGTTATGCGAATTGTGGTAGGCGGTCACTCATAATATTTGCAATTAGTTTATTAGCAACTTGTAACTCGCAACAATTTAATACTAATCGGTCTCTTTTATGGTAATAACAACTATTTACCAATTGGTTAATTCCCAATTAAAATAAATGGCGACCAAAAAAATGGATGACCGAATTTTTCATTTTTAATCATATTTAATTTTGACATTCTTAGGTAATCCGAGTATGCAAACTTTAAATTTTTTCTTTCCATATCATTTAGAAAACTATCATAAAAATCAATCATCAAATCTGCAGTTGAATTATCTGACACTCTCCATAATGAAACTATAATATTGTTGGTCCCCGCATACAAAAGGGCTCTGGTTAAGCCAATAATACCTTCACCCTTTGACACTTTTCCCAAACCAGTTTCACAAGCAGAAAGAACTACCAGATCAGAATTTAGTTCCAAATTATAAATTTCGCCGGAATATAATACACCATCATTGCCACCTGCCATATTTTCGGCAAGAATAATCCCGGATAATTCCGGCTTTTCTGAATTTACAAAACCATGTGTAGCGATATGCAGATATTTATATTTTTTTATGGTATTTAACTTTAAACATTCTTCACTGGCATCATTAAAAACTTTAATTTCAGATGCTATTTTTTTTTGCTTAAATTTCTGATTTATTGTTTTCACCTCTTTTTCAGAAGCAGGAAGTGATGAAATATAAATATCATTTATTATTAAGTTTTTAACATCGTTAAATACCGGTGCAATGCCTAGCCAACTCCCTACACCATCCTGACTACCATTTTTAACAGTTTTTCGTATGTTTTTGTAGAACAGATTGGCTGAATAACTATATGAAAATCCATATTTTTTAATAAGGAAAGGGTATTTATCAAATTCATCAATTTTACCTGCATACTTTTCAGTTAACAGTACCTCAAATGGTATTAAACCCAAGTTTCCATCAGGAATTACAAGAACATTTTCAATACCTGCAGGAAGTTGACTGGGAAACAATTTATTATAAAAATTATAAGCCTCTATCTGAAAATCCTTAAAGTCAGAAACTGTACCAGAGGTGATCAATTTCCTTAGTCCAAATATTTTAAAATCACAATCTTCATCCTTATGCACCTGGTCAAGAGAAATTGTTTCATTTGTAATAGTAAATATACTTATCAGGCTATCGCCAAGAAAATAACTTCTCAGGGCCGTATTTTCCGGAATATTATTTTGCAATTCTTTTACTGTAACATATTTTTCACCATGTTTCATTTCATAGTATTTCGGATAATCCTTTTCAAACCCGGAAATTAGTTTATTATACTTGGTTTTCAATTCAAATAGTTCATTACGAATGATAGCCTCCTCTTGGGCATCTACAACTTCTGCCAGCTTTTTCTCATAAAAAACAATTTCTTCTTTTTGCTTCTTCTCAATTGCAAGCAAGTTGTCAGGTAAACCGGAAAACTTTTTGGCTTCAGCTCCTGCAATCGCCTCTCGTAAAACTCCTGCCTTATTTTTTTCTGAGAAATAGAAACCTTCTTCAAGATAATATCCATTATCTGTATTTTTTTTCAAATTATGGAGCTTAGAACAAATATCAATTCCCTCATCATAGATTTTACTCGAAATCTTTCCAAGTTCAATTTTATCACTTTTTGAAATCGTTGTCCTTCGTATAATTCCTATTAATGTGTCACATTTTTGATAAGTTTTAAAAGCAACTATCAAATGTGCTTCAACTGTATCTTTTTTAAATTTCCCAACAAGGGTCTTTGCTTTCCCATGTAAGGACCTTAACAGTTTATTTGCATCATAATAATTACTAAGCTGAGGGTTTGAATAAATATTTACTGGTTCTGGGTCAAAACCTTTCACATTTGCACTTAGGCTATTTTTGAAACATACTAATGCTTCGTCATACTTACTGGTTTCATAATAAATATTCCCAATATTCAGATACGGTAAAACAACTGTTGGATGTTTATTACCAAAAAACATCACTTTTAAATCAAGTGCTTTTTGCTGATATTCCAATGCCCGGATATAATCGCCTTTGGATGAATAAATATTCCCAATGTTATTATAATAATCAGCTATCTCAGGATGTTCCTCACCAACTGTAGCTTCTTTAATTTGCAATGCATTTAGATAAAATGCGAGTGCTAAATCAAGCTGTTCATTTTTATTGTAAATATTACCAATATTATTATAGGTCATTGCCAAATCAGGATGATTCTCATTTAATGTTTGTTTTTGTATTTTTAATGCTTTTTGAAAAGCATCAACTGCATTTTCGTAGTCCTCTTTTTCAGTGTATATATTTCCAATGGCCACCAGATCTTTAGCTACTAAAGGATTAGTTTCGCCATAAGTTTTTCCGTGAATAGTATAGGCTTTCATATAATAATCCATAGCCAAATCAAGTTCTCCTTTTTCCTTGTATGCATTCCCAATGCCCTGATAATAATTTGCCAATTCATGATAATCTTCACCAAATATTTTCTTTTGAATTTCCAGAGCTTTCTGGTGATATTCAATAGCTAGGCCATATTGTCCCTGCTCTTTATAAACAATTCCCAGGTTATTATACGACAATGCTGTTTCCGGATGATTTTCGCCTAAGACCTTTTTACGTATTTGAAGAGATTTTTGGTAGTAATCAAAAGCAAGTTCAAACTCCCCTTTTTCTGAATACCCATTCCCCATATCATTGAACAGGTTTGACACAAAAACACTTTCTTTATCACCTAACGCAATTCTTATAGACAAAGACCTGTCATAGAAATCCAGAGCTGCATCCACATCACCTTTAAAAAAATGGGCAAGTCCCAGGTTATTATAAAAATTTGCAGAATATTCATTAGCTGCCTCAAAATGTTCTGCAGCAACAGACAACTGGGTTTCAAAAAAACCTATGGCTGCATCCTGTTCACCTCTTCGAAGCAATATAGTTCCTACCTCATTCTGTATAATCAGGTAATTATCCCAAACTTCATGCTTTTTAAAAAGTTCTGCTGCTGATTTAAGATAATAATCTGCACTATCCAATTGATATCGATTTTTTAATTCAACACCCTTCTGATAATATTTCCCTGCAAGTTCAGTGTCCTTTTCAAAATCCTGAGCTGTCATAAAATTTGACGCCAATAAAAAAAATAAAAATAAAATCTTATTTAAATATTTAAAATTTTCCATGCGTTTGATATTTACTATTTAATCTACAATTTTCAAATAACATGTTTATCTAAAATAATCATAATATTAAAAAAAAATCATTTTTAGATAAAGGTTGTTAAAATCTTAATAAATGTTATGCAAAACATGTCAAAAAATTAGCATCCATTATTAAAAGCTTGATAATTTGTTAAAATAACAAACAAAATAAAAATAATTTCTTTGAGAACAAAAACACTTTAGTTATATGGTAATAAAGATAGCAAAATTGAATAAAACTTATATATTACTTTTTAAAAACTTAATATTTTTCAGATTACAACGCATTATTCATTGGTTGTCCTATCCATGAACCATTAGCTCGGCAGCCAACCTAAATGCGTAAAATCCCGACTTAGTAAAGCTAATTATCGGGGTTAACTATCCCATTTTAAAAAGAAAGTTGTAAATTGAGTTTAAACAAATTCTAAATTAATCCCACATGGCTCCTGAAAAAAGAAATATTTTTGACGAATTAACGTTTTATGGTTACAAAAGACCAAATAAATCAGACAAACTCCATGAAAACATTTAAAATTTCACTATTTGCATTAATTATATTTACCGGTTTTTTTTGCACAAAAGACAATGCACCTGAAATTTTAGAAGTCCGTTCCGTAGTGGGAGATTATTATGTTTCACCTTCAGGTGATGACTCTAACCCAGGAACAGACAGCCTCCCCTGGAGAACAATCCAAAAAGCGGCCATAACAGTAGCTGTCGGGAAAATAGTCGTCATCCGCTCTGGGAGTTATGATGAGTATGTGACAATTAGCAATGGCGGTACCGATGAAAACAATAGGATTATTTTCTTTTCAGAAACTTTACATGGGGCCCGTTGTCGCGGATTCAAAATACAAGGAGGCTATGTAACCATTGATGGCTTTGATGTGGAAGCTGTTGGCTCAACCAATTGGGTAGGTATTCGTGTAACTGGTGCCTCTTTCGTAGATGTCCTAAACTGCTTTGTACATGAATGCCCTACCGGTGGAATCAATATAGGTGGCGCCAGGGACGTTAGGGTGGTGGACAATATAATTGAACATAATGGTCAGTGGGGAATTAACCTAATAGGTTCCAACGGATTAATCGAGGGCAATGAGATATCACGGACAGTCCAGCATCATCCTAAGGGCCACGAACCTGGATTTTCAGGAGCAGATGCAGATGGGATGCGTATATTTGGTGATAATCATATTATCCGTGGAAACATTGTGAAGGATATTGGCGACCCGAGTGATAATGGCAACATAGATCCACACGTTGACTGTATCCAAACTTGGGATGGCTATACAAACAGCCAACCACTTATGACAAACACCATTATTGAGGGTAATTTTTTCAGCGTTAAACACAAAACTGGCAAAGGTATAGTTATTGATGCAAATCGGGGTAATGCCTGTCATCACCTCATGATTCGCAATAATGTGTTTGAGTTTAGCGATATTGGTATAGGCGCATATACAGGTGAATTCCATGACATATTTGTATACAACAACGTATTTAAGGCTACTATTGGTGAATCATCATGGGGAACATCAGTATCCTTTAAGAATGTAATAAACTATGCTTTACTAAACAACATAACAGTAGACTGCCATCCTGAGCATCGTCACATTGAAGGAGGTACTGGCGTGGTAGATTATAACCTCGCCTGGAACTCTGACGGCTCCACACATTCCATGTTACCTGCATTACAGGCAAACGAACTCGATGGCATCAACCCTCAGTTTGTTACCTATACAGGAAACCATGGCGAAAACAATTATCATCTTTCGAAAAGTTCGCCTGCAATTAATACAGCCCTGACCCTGGAGGATGTACTAAACGACTTTGATGGAATTACCCGCCCCCAGGGAACAGGATATGACCGCGGTGCTTTTGAGTATCATGACGATAAATAAGTTCCAGAGGATTTTATAAATATCATTATAAAAACAACCCAAAGCCTATTTTTTTTTGTCGATAACCATACAACGAATTTATTTAAATCGTATATTTGTATAAATCCTGACCCGTGGAAAAAAGTATAAACATTATCAAAGAGACTAAAATGCATTTATTAATTATTTTACTTTTTCTCGCATCTTGTGATAAACAAAGCGAAGAAACACCTTTCCTTTATACAGAAGGTACAGTAAGAATTGCAAAATGGAAAGGTGATAAAAAAGCTGTTGTCACGCTGCAATTTGATGACAGCACACCCGGACAAGCAACCCTGGGTGTTCCAGCATTAAATAAAAGGAACATTGTTGGAACCTGGTACATTAACCCAGGAAGAGCAGAATTTAACACTTACATAAATAATTGGAAAAGTGCCCAGTCCGGCGGACAGGAATTGGCGAACCATACTATGAGTCATACTGGTGCAAGCACGTATAATGAAGTAATTTATGAAGTTGGGGATGCTTCTAAAATAATTTGGGGCATGAGAGGTCATGAAAATTTCGGGTCATTAATTGCATTTAACCGAGGTGGAGGTACTTCCTGGAATGAAGATGATTTAGCAAAAGTTCTAGAAGAATATAAAAATATTGACAGGCAATCCTATGTTGGAATTCCTGTTAAGGCACTGTCTGTACCGTCTGGTTCTGATGCAAATAAAATGTTTGAGATTGTTCCATACTATCTAAATGACAGTATAATTATACGAATTCATTTCCATGGAATTGCTGCTGAAAATGGTAACCCGCCATATGATTATGGTAATGGAGCTGTTTGGATTAATGAATTTGAAGAGTTTCTAGACAAACTGGTTGAAGTTAAGGATGATATTTGGATTGGCGGATATATTGCTGTTTACAAATACATAAAAGAACGACAAACAGCCAGCATTTCAATTACCCAATTGAGCGATGACCGATTTACCATTGAACTGACATCCGAAATGGATGCCAAATATTATAATGAACCACTTACTATTTTGGCATACTTACCCCAAGAGTGGGAAGATTGTCTGATCAAACATAATGGTTGCGAAAAATCTCATGAAGTTCAAAATAATGTTCTCATGTTTGATGCTATTCCAAACAAGGGAGAAATCTCGCTTACAAAGGAATAATAAAATAAGTTAAATCACACATTATCTCCTTCTAAACCTGCTTAATTGGCTACCGCCGAGCTAAAGGTTCATGAATTTTCGTTTTGAAAACCTGAAATATGAGGCAGGTTTGAGCAACCGCAGATTTTTGTTTTTGATAATTAGCGGACTATTTTGATAAAACAAAAATTGAAGACGGTCAAAGATGGTGTGCAATTCAATAATTTCATAGAAAATTTGTGAATTATACAGGTTAAATATAATGACTACCTAATAATATCATATTAACCCGCATTATTCATGAGTTTTTCTAATCATGAATCTAAATGCGGGAAACCCCGACTTAGTGAAGCTTAATTTTGGGTATCCAAAATTTTAGCTGAAGTTAGTCGCTTTGGCAGAAAGCAATAATTCTATGAA
>JBDLJL010000080.1:0-23469 GCA_039714415.1 Bacteroidota bacterium | reverse complement strand
TAAGACGTTTTGAAGTCCTATCGGACATTCAAAAGTCAGGAAAAGACTTCAAAACGTCCGATAGGACTTTTGAACGTCATTTTAAACGCAATCGCCCTGAAATGATACAATGATACAATGATGAAATGATGAAATGATGAAATGTGGGGATGTGGAAATTTGAGGATGTGAAAATGATAGAATAATGGAATGATATAATAAACAAATGCTACAATGATTAAATAAACAGATATTAACAATTGTGTGAAAGACTGAAAACTAATAACTTTTGTCTTAATTAAATGAAACTAATAAACCAACATACAAAAAAAATCATGGAAGAGTGCAAGCTCAGGGCAAGTGATGCCGGCCTTAAGTTTGAAGATGAATCTTTGGAATATATTGTTACCAACAAAGATATGTTGGAACTTTCACCCAAAGGAATGATCCCAACCATGTATGAATATTGGGTCAATGATGTGGAAGTACTCAAAGAAAAAGGTAAATATCAGCTCTATCCGGGAAATCCTTATGAAACAGTAATTAATTCTCGTCCTGCAATTTCGTTTTATAATGACAATAACCCTGACTGGCTCAATATAATGATATTCTATCATGTATTAGCTCATATTGATTTTTTTCAAAATAACCTTCTATTCAAAAACACCTGGTCCGATGATTTTGTAGGACAAGCTTTGGCAGATAAGCGCCTGATAGAAAATCTTAGAAGTACACATGGCAGGTGGCTTGATTACGTTATTGAATTTAGTCGAAGTATAAATAACCTGGTTGGCTATTTCGACCATTTAATGAAAACCGGTTTGCCTGAAACATATAAAAAAGAAGATAAAATATCTTATTACTTTGATATATTCATGCAGGATAAATTAAAAAAGCCACAGCATGAAATTTACAATAAAATTAATGAATACAATAAACTTATTGCAAAGGACAGAAGACTGGGTGAATCCTTATTTTTTGGTGAAATAAGAAAGAAATATCCAGAATTCACATCCATGTACAAAAAACACTTAAAAATAGATGAGCAACCATCAGTTGATATACTTGAGTTCATCAGAGACCATTCACCTTTTTTAAGGAAAGAAAAAAACCTATGGATGAAATCAGTAATGAATATTGTGAGGAATACAGCCATGTATTTTGCACCACAAATCCGCACAAAAACAATAAATGAGGGATGGGCAAGTTATTGGCACGATTTACTATTCAGGAATGATGACCGTATTAAAGGGCATGAAACTTCCTATGCAAAAATCAATGCAAAAGTAACCTCCATAAACAGAATTGGCCTAAACCCATATGCTATCGGATTAAGGTTATTTCAGCACATGGAAAATCAAGCTAATAAAGGCAGGCTAAATTATAATTATCAAAAAATTAAAGATATTGAACAACGAAAACAATATGACAAAAATATAAACAAAGGCAGAGAATTTATTTTTGATATCCGAAAACATTTTTCTGATTTTACCCTGTTAAATACATTTATTGATCAGGAATTTACAGACACATACAACTTATTTGTTGTAGGAAAAAGACTCAATCCGCAAAAGCGCATTTACGAATATTATATTAAAAGCAAAAAAGCAGATGATTATAAACAGATGATTATAGATTCATTATATCATCCACCACAAATTAAAGTAAATACAAAAAAAACAAATGATAAGAACCTTTACTTGGTGCACCAATTTGAAAAAAAACAATTAATTAAGGATTTTATTCCTGATACATTAATTGGTATTGAATATTTATGGGGCGGACAGGTGCAATTAGAAACCACTGAAATTTACAGGAAGAAAAAAGCCGGGGAGCAGGAAAAAACATATGAATATAAACGCGTTCTGTATACAATTAAGGATAAGAAAGTGAGTAAGAAGAAGATATAACAAACAAATTGCAAAGACATTGATTTAAATGTTTTATAATACTTATTGTTCAATGTTTTGCTTTAAATAGCAAGTAATTAGAAATTAGTAATTGATAAATGAGGATGTGCACTTCAACAAGCTCAATAACCAATGTGAAAATGTGAGGATGTGAAAATAATGGAATAATGAAATGTGAGGATGTGAAGATTAGATGATGATATAATGGTGATTCGGTTATTTGAGGATTTGAGGATTTGAAAAGTGCACGAACAACCAAATAAACAGATAAACGAATAAACAAATGATACAATAATGGAATAATGAAATTTGAGGATGTGGGGATGTGGGGATGTGAAAATTTGAGGATGTGCACTTCGACAAGTAATACAGTGAGTATGTCGAACTGCTTAGTGCTCGTTAAGAAATAACCTTTACATTCAAACTTGTTATTTTGTCCTTTTTCTGCTTAAAAAAACGCTTTAAATAGCTCGCTATTTGCAGTTTTTTTTAATTTGAAAAAGAACAAAATAACTGCCTTATAATTGTAAACTTTATTACTGAACAAGCACTTAGTAACCAATGTGAAGATTAAGAAATGTAGATAATGGCCAATGACAATATGATGTCGTTTAGTTAAGGCTGAAAGCCTTATAGCTCATAGCACAGGGCAACGCCCTGTGTAATAATCATAGCAGAAAATTAAGCCCTGAATGGGCGAAAGCTTTGGGACATATAATCCACTAACTAAACGTTATTGAATAACTATCTAATCAACAAATATTAGCAAGCAATTGAAAGTGATAGCTACTAATGATAGAGACTGAGAATGTGAGCAATTTCAAAACAAGCTAAAATGACCGGGAAAAGTGAATTAAATAAATTAATTGAAGAGCTTGAAAAAAAAGGGGAGCGCCTGGAAGCACTTATTAACCTTAGCGATTCGTTAAAGGATGCTGAAAGAAGGTTGCCTATGACTTTCAACGGTTTTCTTAATCTGGCATCAAGAAAACCAAGGCATGTATTTCGAAATGTCTTCCAACTATTTTACGACATGGCTCATTACTATATCCCTGATATTGACGAAGATACATTAATAAAAGATAAATCCATAGGTTTTGTAAATTATAACAGCACGCAACTTTTTGAAGCAGATTGCGATGACCCGTTTTTTGCAGATCGTTTGTTTACCAACCGTTTTATGAAATTAGTAGGCAATATAAAGCAGGCGACACAAAATAACCGGATTTTTTTGTTTGAAGGCCCACCCGGAAGCGGTAAAAGCACTTTTTTAAATATTCTTTTACAAAAACTGGAAAAATACAGTCACTTGCCTGAAGGTTCCTTATATGAAACTTTTTGGCGATTGGATGTTGATTTACTTGGAGGATTTAAACGGTTTGAAAAGGAACTGCATAAAATTGCATTGGAAGCAGGTGATGCTGAACTAATTGAACGTTTGATAGCCACTGAAATTGAAGCAGAAAAAATGCCCAAAAAGTATTTGGAATTTTCCTGTCCAAACCATGACCACCCAATTATTCAAATCCCTAAATCATATAGAAAACAATTCCTGGAAGAGTTAATTCCAGATAAAGATTTTTTGAATAGTTTATTCTCAGAAAAAGAATATGAATGGGTTTCTAAAGATACCCCATGTAGTATATGCAGCTCAATATATGAAGTTTTACTGGATAAAACAGGTGACCCGCTTTCGATACTCAACATGATTTATTCCCGTAAAGCAAGGTTTAGCAGGCAGTTTGGTGAAGGAATAAGTGTATTTAACCCCGGTGATCCTTTAATAACAGAATCAATTAAAAACAGCACTTTGCAGGGAATGTTAAACGATCTTCTGAAAACAGATGCTGTGGCATATATTCATTCGTTTCTTGCAAGAACAAATAATGGGGTATTAGCCCTTATGGATATAAAAGAAAACAATATTAAGCGTTTAATGAACCTGCATGGTATTATTAGCGACGGAGTGCATAAAGTTGGCTATGTTGAAGAAAGAATTAAAACCCTATTTGTTGGTTTAATTAACCCTGCAGACAAACAACATTACGAAAAAGTTCCTTCTTTTAGGGATAGGGTGGTTACAGTAGGCGTTCCATACGTACTTGATTATAACACAGAGGTAGCTATTTATAAAAACAAGTTTGGTTCTTCTATTGAAAAACACTTTCTTCCGAGAATAGTGGAAAACCTGGCAAAGGTAATTATTGGAACCCGGTTAAATACCAATTCTGAAATAATTAATAATTGGTTAAAAGATCAGCCTAAATACAGCAAATATACAGACAAAAACTACCTTCTCTTAAAAATGGAACTGTATGCAGGCAACATCCCCAACTGGTTAAGTGAAGAAGATGTGAAAAATCTTGATACAGCTACAAAACGGGCGATTTTCTCATCTTCAAAAGCTGAAGGGAAATCAGGCATTTCTGGAAGGCAGTCCCTTTACTTGTTTAACTCCTTTATTAATAAATACGAAAAAGAAGATAGCCTGATCCTTATGGATGATATTTTTGAGTTTTACAATAAAAATGTTGATATAAACAAAAGATTAAATGAAGATTTCATAAACTCCCTGGTAGACCAATATGACTATAATGTATTACAGGAAATGCGCGAATCAATTTACTATTTTAATAAAAAGCAAATTTCAAAAGATATCGTCAATTACATGTATTGTGTTAATTTTGAACATGATACTACTGTAAAAGTTATATATACCGGAGATAACATTGAAATAACTGATGAGTATTTTAAAAATTTTGAAGCCATATTTTTAGGTGCTACAAGCACAAAAAAAATGCGTGATGCATTTAGAAAAGAAGTACAATCAGAATATGTTTCAAAAACACTTACTGATGAAATTCAGGTACAGAAGATAAAAATTAATAAAACCAAACAATTTAAAACTCTTTATGATAAATATACACACAGCTTAAAAGAAAATGCCCTTTTACCCTATATTGAAAATGAAAGTTTCCGCAGGGCGGTGAAAGATTATGGAACATCTTCATTTAAAACTTATGATGGAAAACTAAGAAGGGATGTTGAGCATGTTTTAAAAAATCTAGTCAATAAATTTAATTACACATCAATTGGTGCAAAACAAATTGCTTTATATGTATTGGATAAGAAACTGCCTTCGAAGTTTTAAGATTAGAAGGCAAAGCCTCGGGTAATCAATTACAGATTATTTTAGAGTCCTGAAATCCGCCAATTCATAGTTCGTCATTGCGAACGAAGTGAAGCAATCTTCCAATGCACCAACAGCATCCAGTTTAAAGCAAAGCCCAGCTATTTGCACGATGGCCTGCATAAAATCCGCCACTTTCTTTACAAAAAACAATAAGTGAGATTTTTTTCATAATTTATGGATTTAATTAATAAATATTTCAGAAAAGAAAAAAAGTTGCGAAAATTCATACTTGAAATCAAGCCTTTATGTTGAAAATTGACAAATCTTATCATATAAACTATGAACTGCATGAGATTTTTTATAATTTAATTGAATAAATATGATAAAAAACAAGATTAAACTGTTTGACATCAAAAATTTATGTTTAATTTTGCAAGCTGATTTTTTTAAGCAAATTTTAAGACTTTACAAATAATAAAGTTTTCAAGGATAATAATACAATACTGTTTAATTATGACGTATTGAAGTTCCCGAAATTCGGGGACTTTTAAATATCATCCATTATCTAAACGGAATTGGATAATTCTAATAAATATGATCAAAATAACTTTCCCTGATAATAATGTAAAAGAATTCCCCGAAGGGGTCAATGGAATTGATATTGCCAAAAGCCTGAGCAATAGTCTTGCAAAAGAAATTGTTGCCATTGAAGTGAATGGGGAAACATGGGATGCTACAAGACCAATTAATGTAGATGCCTCAATAAAACTTTTTAAGTTTCAGGATAAGGAAGGCAAACATGCATTTTGGCACTCATCAGCCCATATTATGGCTGAAGCTATAGAATCTTTCTACCCCGGCGTGAAGCTGGCTATCGGGCCAACTATTGAAAATGGCTTTTATTATGATATTGACCTTCCGGAAGGAAAAAGCATTTCTGATAACGATTTTCCTAAAATTGAGAAAAAAATGCTTGAACTCGCAAGGCAAAAAAATAACTTTGTCAGGACTGAGAAAAGTAAGGAAGATGCTTTAACCCACTACAAAGAAAAAGGTGATGAGTATAAAATTGAACTTATCTCAGAACTGGAAGATGGAACTATAACATTTTATCAGCAGGGAAATTTTACCGATTTATGCCGTGGGCCACATTTGCCAAACACAGGGCTCATTAAGGCTGTAAAACTATTAAAAATTGCCGGTGCATATTGGCGTGGTGATGAAAACAGGAAGCAATTAACACGTGTTTACGGAATTTCGTTCCCAAAACAAAAGTTACTGGAAGAGTATCTGAAAATGCTAGAAGAGGCATTAAAACGTGACCATAGAAAAATCGGCAAAGAACTTGAACTTTTTACTTTTTCAAAAAGAGTGGGACAAGGCTTACCCCTTTGGTTACCAAAAGGTGCAATGTTACGTGAAAGATTAGAAAACTTTCTACGTAAAGTTCAGGTAAAATATGGATATGAGCCAGTCATGACCCCACATATTGGACAGAAAGAACTTTATGAAACTTCAGGGCATTACGCCAAATATGGTAAAGATTCTTTTCAGCCTATAAACACACCGGCTGAAGGTGAGGAGTTTTTATTAAAACCGATGAACTGTCCTCATCATTGCGAAATTTTTAAAACAAAACCTCATTCGTATAAAGATTTACCCATTCGCTATGCTGAATTTGGAACCGTATACAGATACGAACAAAGTGGTGAGTTACACGGACTTACAAGGGTGCGAGGTTTCACCCAGGACGACGCTCATATTTTTTGTCGACCTGATCAGTTAAGAGAAGAGTTTATAAAAGTTATTGATATAGTCCTTTACATATTTAAAACTCTGGATTTTGCCAATTTTGAAACGCAAATTTCACTTCGTGACCAAAATGATCACAGTAAATATATAGGTAGTGATGAGAATTGGGACAAAGCAGAAAATGCAATTGTAGAAGCTGTGAAAGAAAAAGGCTTAAATGCAGTTGTTGAATATGGTGAAGCAGCATTTTATGGCCCCAAACTGGACTTTATGGTAAAAGACGCCATTGGAAGAAAATGGCAATTAGGAACCATACAAGTGGATTACAATTTGCCGGAAAGGTTTGAATTAGAATATGTTGGTAGCGATGACAAAAAACACAGACCTGTTATGATTCATCGTGCCCCTTTTGGTTCAATGGAACGTTTTGTTGCGGTATTAATTGAGCATACAGCCGGAAAATTTCCCTTATGGTTAACACCTGAACAAGCTGTTATATTACCGATTAGCGAAAAATATAACGATTATGCAAAAAAAGTTTCAAATATTCTAAATAATTACGATATTCGCAGTTTGGTAGATAACCGTAACGAGAAAATAGGTAAAAAGATAAGGGACAACGAATTGAAAAAGATCCCATTTCTATTAATTGTTGGGGAAAAAGAAGCGGATAGTGAAACAATTTCTGTAAGGAAACAAGCCCACGGCGATATCGGAACTATGGAAATAAAGGAATTTGCAGATTTTCTGCAATCTGAAATACAAAAACAATTAGCAAATTAAGTTTAACTAAAGACAGGAGGACAAAAAAATAGCTAAAAGATTTAAAAGAGGCTATAAAAAGCCCATAGAACAACAACCTAAATTCTGGATCAATAAACAAATCCGTGCAAAAACAGTTAGGGTTGTTGGCGAGAATATTGAAGAGGCCGGAATTCTATCTATTGAAGAGGCTTTAAAAATGGCTCAGGATATGGAACTTGATTTAGTGGAAATTTCCCCGAAAGCAAATCCGCCGGTATGTAAAATTATTGACTATCAAAAGTTTTTATACCAGCAGAAGAAGAAGCAAAAGGAAATGAAATCCAAATCAACTAAAATTGTTGTTAAAGAGATAAGGTTTGGACCAAACACTGATGAGCATGATTTTGATTTTAAATTAAAACATGCAATAAAGTTTCTTGAAGAGGGTGCAAAAGTAAAGGCTTATGTATTCTTTAAGGGTCGAACAATTATATATAAGGAACGTGGTGAAGTTTTGCTTTTGCGATTAGCACAGGAATTAGAGGAATATGCAAAAGTTGAGCAGTTGCCTAAATTGGAGGGAAAACGAATGATTATGTTTTTCTCACCTAAAAAGAAAGTTTAGAATTTTATTTTAATTATTTATATATCAATAAAAGAGTAGTAAGATGCCAAAGATGAAGACAAAAGCCAGCGCCAAAAAGCGATTTAAGCTAACAGGCACTGGTAAAATTAAAAGAAAACATGCTTTTAAAAGTCACATTTTGACAAAAAAGTCAACTAAAAGAAAGAGAAACTTAACTTATTTCACCACTGTTGCAAAAAGTGATGAGAAAAATATTAAGCTTCTTCTTGCAATGAAGTAATGTTTTTATTTTAGTAATTAGTATATTAGTAATTGGTAATTAAAATATCAATACTGATAAAGTTAAGGAGTTATTAACCAGGGATTTAGTATTAAAGATTCCTAATTAAGTGGAACACTAAATATCAAAAAAATTAAAAATTATGCCAAGATCGGTAAATGCAGTAGCATCAAGAAAAAAGAGAAAAAAAGTTTTAAAACAAGCCAAAGGTTATTTTGGTAGAAGGAAAAATGTTTACACAGTTGCGAAAAATGCTGTCGAAAGAGGTTTGCAGTATGCTTATCGTGATAGAAAAAACAAAAAACGTTCGTTCAGAGCATTATGGATTCAGAGAATCAATGCAGGTGTCAGGGAATTTGACATGTCCTATTCAGAGTTTATGGGAAAAATAAATAAAAAAGGCATAAAGTTAAACCGTAAAGTTTTAGCTGATTTAGCCATGAACCACCCAAAAGCTTTTGAAAAAATTGTCAAAGAAGTAAAAAAATAAAATTAAGTTAACAATAAAATTGAATGCTGTTCGTCTTGCGGACAGCATTTTTTATAGGTATTTATATCAAAATAATTTATCTACCAATGTTTTCTGATAATGTTCAAGAGAACATTGCAGTACAACGTCTCTACAATACCAACAATAAAACACTTTAGCAATCTAACAATATAAAAGATGAATATAGCAATCATTGGATATGGCAAAATGGGTAGAATCATTGAAAAATTAGCCACTAAAAAAAATCATGTAATTGTGTTAAAAATTGATGATTCTAACATCAATGACCTCACAATAAAAAATCTAAAAAAAGCAGATGTTGCTATTGAATTTACAAATCCTGAAGCTGCCTCCCACAATATTAGTCTTTGTTTTGATGCTGGAACCCCGGTTGTTTCAGGCACTACAGGTTGGCTTGATAAATATGAAGTATTAAAAAAGAGGTGTGTCACAGAAAAGCAAGCTTTTTTCTATGCATCAAATTTTAGTCTGGGTGTAAATATTTTTTTCAAGCTGAATCAATATCTTGCCAGCGCAATGAACCAGTTCGAAAATTTTGATGTTTCAGTTCAAGAAACTCATCACATTCATAAACTTGATGCACCAAGTGGAACAGCAATCACTATTGCAGATGATATTATTTCAAAAATTGATAGAAAACAAAACTGGGTAAAAGAAAATATTGAAAATGAAAACCAAATAGCTATAAAATCATTTCGTGAAGGGGAAAACCCAGGCGAACATACAGTAATATATAATTCACCTATTGAAAATATTGAAATTAAACATGAATCAAAAAACCGTGAAGGGTTAGCGCAAGGAGCTTTGTTAGCAGCAGAATATATTATTGGTAAAACGGGTATGTTAGGTATGGATGATTTATTAGATATTTAATTCGATTATTTTTTGATAACATACTTTTATTGTATTGATAAGTATCATGCAATTTGGTCTTGGTAACTAGATTAATAGCAAATGAGCTTTATTAAACATTGGATAATACCATTTATTAGTGCATGTATCCTTGTAGTTGTTTTCAGGTATTTCATGTTTGATTTTATGATTGTATCCGATAACCTAATGAAGAATAGTCTTAAAAAAGGTGATTTGATACTGATACAAAAAAGAGCCAGGATAAAACGTGATAATATTATTTTAATCGATACCACACAAGGAAACTATTCAATCCCTCATAAGTTAATTAGGTGTGTTGCCATATCTGGTGACACATTACAAATCAGAAATTCAACAATTTTCATTAATAGAAAAAAAACAAATTCGAGAACTTTGCGAAAAAGAAAAATCCTTTCGCATTATATTTTTCATTCTGATAGTAACCACATTGACCATATTCTTAGAAAAAAAGATATTTATTTCAACTCAAAACTTGCTAATTTTGGTATTTACAGCTTTTATACCGATCAAAAAAAACTTAAGAAAATAAGCACACAAAATGTATGGGAAAGAAAGCAAAAAGTGGTCATAGCTAAAGGTTTACATTCTGAGAAAACAGCACCGTTTAACAAACATTTTTATTGGAATAATGATAATTTTGGCCCATTAGTGGTACCGGCTTCTGGCATGACGATAAGGTTAAACAGAGCAACTTATGAACTTTATAAACATATCCTTATCGAAGAATCAGGAAAAAAATACTTCCTTCAAAAAAATACTGTTTATTCAGATAATAAAAAAATCAGCACCTACACCTTCAAGTCAAATTATTATTTTGTACTAAATGACAACAGGCAAATCCCAGATGATTCACGAAGTTTTGGTTTTATAAATGAAAATCAGACTTTTGGAAAAGTTGCGCTAAAACTTTTTTAATGAAAAAGGCCAAAACAATTATGCTTTGGCCTTTAATATAATACTACTGATTGTTCTTCAAACTGTTATATTACCAAACATTTTTAACAATATAGCAATTTAACATTTAGACTTTGCTCAATGTAAACAATAGAATTTATCTTTTCTTTTGGTCATAGCCTCTTTGTTTGGCCATGTCCTCTAAACGAGCCTGAAATTTAGATTTTTTCTTTGGTTTCTTTTTATTTTCATTTAGCTTCTTCAACACCGCTTCGTCATCAACAAATCGCCTGATAATAACAGTTTGACCAATAGTAATAAGGTTTGATAAGAAATAATAATAACTTAAACCTGCTGAATAATTATTAAACCAAAAAAGCATCATTACGGGCATCATGTACATCATCATTTTCATACCCGGCATTTGCGAATTTGCCCCTTGCATTTGACTACCATTTAACTTGGTGCTAAAAACCATTGAAACAGCCATTAAAAGTGTAAACAAACTCACATGATCACCATATTGCCAAATTGAAATTGGTAAATCAAGAATGGAATCATAACTGGACAAATCGGTTGCCCATAAAAATGGTTTCTGCCTTAATTCAATTGATGCCGGGAAAAAGCGGTACATCGCAATTAAAATCGGCATTTGTATAAACATGGGTAAACAACCACCCATTGGGTTTACACCGGCTTTTTTATACAGAGCCATAGTTGCCTGCTGGCGTTCCATTGATTTTTCCTTTGGAATTTTTTTATTAATTTCATCAATTTGAGGTTTTAACACCCTCATTTTGGCAGATGATGCATAAGATTTATAGGTTAATGGAAATAGTACCAATTTTATTAAAATGGTCATCACCAAAATAATCAAACCATAATTGCTTAAAAACCCTCCAAGAAAATTAAAAAGTGGAATAATAGCAAAACGGTTTATCCAACCAAATATCCCCCAACCTAATGGGATCATCCGGGTTAAATTCAAATCTTCATCTTCTTTAACCTGAATATCTTTAAGGATGCTGTATTGGTTAGGCCCGTAATAAAATGCAAACTCTAATTTCTCATCTGGTGTACCATCAAATGGTAAACTTATATTTGCATTAAGCTTTTTAAGGTGTTTACTGAATTCTTCAAACTTTTCATGCTTTACATTCGCATTTAACATGGAGCCTTTTGCAATTAATACCGAAGAAAAAAACTGCTGTTTAAAAGCAATCCATTTTACTTTTGTTGAAAGCAATTCTTCATCAGAATCAGAAGTTTCTGTAAGCCAGTCCACTTCATCCTGAAAATATTTCCAGTATATACCAGTGTTTTGGTTTTCCCAGTCCCATCCTTTTTCCAGGCTTGGTACATTTACAAACCAGTTAAAATCAACAAAACTATTACTGCCAGAAATAAGTTTGTCCATCCCAACAAAATGAATATCAAAATCCACCAGATAACTACCAGGTTTAATTTTATATGCGTATTCAATATATCTGTTTTCTCCTGCATATAATCTAAAAGCAGCTGTTCTTTCACTTTCAGTGGCATCTATTTTCATTGTGCTGCTTACAGGTTTAAAAAACAACTCATTAGTTGATATGCTCCTGTTTTCAGCAAAAAAATTCATACCAAACACAGTTGTATTCCCATCAAATAGTAAAAGTGTTGTTGAATCATACTTTTGATGATTTTTCATTTCAACAGAATAAGGTCTCCCACCTTTTGTAGAAATGGTCATTTTTATCAAATCATTTTCAAGTGTATAAAACTCCTGTTCACCAACTGCTGACTCACCAAATGAACCAAAATTTTCTTTTATTTGATTTGTTTTTGTTGAATCCTGTATTGTAGAATCTTTTTGACTTAAGCTTTCTTGATTTAATGTTTGATTTTCCTCATTCGCATATCTAGCGGCATTTTGTTTATCAATCTCTTCCTGCACTCTTTGTAGAGAATCTTTCGTAATCCTTTCCTGCCTGGCTTTTTCTACCTCCTCCTGTGTTGGTTTTGTATAAATACTGTAGGTAATAAGAATTACCGCAATAAGTACAATTCCAAAAATCTGATTTCTATCCATTTTTTATTTTTTATTTTAATCGCTAATTTTCACTTTATGATTATTCATTTTTAATTGCTGCTTTCACAAAATCAACAAACAATGGGTGCGGGTTTACTACTGTACTTTTGTATTCTGGATGAAATTGAACTCCAACAAACCATGGATGGTCCTTTAATTCCATAATCTCAACCAAATTAGTGTCGGGGTTTATTCCCGTAGCCAACATTCCTGATTTTTCAAATTTCCCCAAATAGGTATTATTGTATTCATACCTGTGCCTATGCCTTTCACTAACCTTATCAGCTCCGTAGGCTTTAAAGGATATTGAAGATTCTTTTAACTTACATGGATAAGCACCCAGTCGCATAGTTCCCCCCATATTTGTTATGCTTTTTTGTTCCTCCATCAAATCAATGACAGGGTTAGGTGTTGATGGTATCATTTCTGTTGAATGTGCTTCTTTGAGGTTAAGGACATTTCTTCCGAACTCAATTACGGCACATTGCATTCCCAGGCAAATACCAAAAAATGGAACTTTATTTTCGCGGGCATATTTAACTGCGAGAATCTTTCCTTCAATACCCCGTAACCCAAACCCCGGGGCTACGATAACACCCTTAACATCTTGCAATAAATCTACAACCGTTTTTTTTGTAACTTTTTCAGCATCAATCCACTTTATTTTAACAGTAGTTTCATTTGCAGCTCCTGCATGTTCAAAAGATTCAACAATTGATTTATAAGCATCGTGTAGTTCAATATATTTACCAACTAAAGCTACATTAACTGTTTTTTCAGCCTTATGCCTTTTTTCCAAGAATTTTTTCCATTGTTGAAGTTGGGGTTTTTCTTTAACCTCAATGCCCAATTTACTCAACACCTCACCATCCAGGTTTTCCTCACTCATTAAAATGGGGACTTTATAAATTGTAGAGGCATCGATTGATTGAATTACTGACTTTATATCAACATTACAAAAACGGGCAACTTTGGAGCGGATATCTTTTGTTAACTGATGTTCAGTTCTAAGCACCAAAATATCAGGCTGAATTCCATTTTCAAGTAACAATTTTACCGAATGTTGAGTTGGTTTGGTTTTTAATTCACCCGATGCAGCAAGATACGGCACAAGTGTCAAATGAATTACCAAGCTGCTACCCGGCATATCCCATTTTAATTGCCTTACAGCCTCAATATAGGGTAACGATTCAATATCACCAACTGTACCACCAATTTCAGTAATAACAAAATCATACTTAAATTTATTACCGAGCATCTTTATTCGGTGTTTTATTTCATCAGTAATATGAGGAATAATCTGCACGGTTTTTCCAAGATAATCACCACGCCTTTCTTTATCTATGACAGATTGATAGATTCTTCCTGTGGTTACGTTGTTGGCCTGTGAAGTTGGAATATTTAAAAATCGTTCGTAATGTCCTAGATCCAAATCCGTTTCCGCCCCATCATCAGTAACATAACATTCGCCATGTTCATAAGGGTTTAAGGTTCCCGGATCCACATTTATATATGGATCCAGCTTCTGAATAGTTACAGAAAATCCACGTGCCTGTAAAAGCTTAGCAAGAGATGCAGAAATAATTCCTTTCCCTAGAGAGGAACTAACGCCCCCTGTTACAAATATATACTTTGTGCTCACCGTAGGTTATAACTTTTTATTTTTCATGAAACAATATTTACTCTGGCTTACATAAGATCATTAATCATATATAATTGCTCTTTTAAAATTTTGACGGTAGCTTTCGCTTTTTCAATTTTTTCAGTAAACTCATTAATCATTGAATCCGCATTTTTTGATTTTGCAAAAAACCCAATATTATTTTCCCATAGAACAATTTCACTCTTCAATTTATCTAACCTCGCAATTAGTTTTTCACGTTCACTTCTTATTCTTCCCCTCGCTTTAGGTGAGCTTTTCAAGTTTTCAAGTTTTGAGCGAAATTTTAATTTCATTCTTTCCTCCTCACCAATATCCAGTTTCTCAAAAACCTGATCAATAACAATCCTGTATTCGTTTTGTATTTCTTCTTTATTTTTCAAAGGAACAAAGCCAATCTCAGTCCACTGTTTTTGCAAATCGCTTAATTTTTCAAAATTTTTATTACCATCATCTGAGTAATCAAAATTCTTTATTTTTTCAATTATCACTCTTTTTAATTCAAGATTCTCATCCTGAGCACTATCTAAAGATGAGTAATAAGCGGATTTATTATCGAAAAATTTATTACAAGCTGTCCTAAAACGTTGCCAAATAGTATCCTTTTGTTTTCTTGGTACCTGACCAATTGTTTTCCATTTTTTTTGTATGGCTATATATATATCAGTTGTTTTTTTCCATTCAGTACTTTCAATCATACTTTCAGCCTGAATACATAATTCGATCTTTAATTGAAGATTGTTTTCTTCGTCTTCTTTGTGTTTCGAATAAAATTCACGCTTTGCATTGAAGAAAATATCGCAAGCCTTGCGGAACCTTGCATAAATCTGGTTATTTTCTTTTTTAGGAGCAAAACCAATTAACTTCCAAAGCCTTTGTAAATCAACAATTTCTTTTGATTGATCTTCCCATTCTCTGGGTGTACTAATTTCCAGCTGATTAGTCTCTTCCACCTTTTCACAAAGCAGGGTTTTTGCTTTAAGATTATTCAGCTGTTCATTTTTAAGATTTTCAAAATACTCCTGATGTTTTTTATTAATTGTAGTAGTAGCTTTTTTAAAACGTTCCCACAATTCATCTTTTTTATCAGCGGGAACAGGGCCAATTTCACGCCACAAACTATGCAATTTTTGTAAAATTTTAAACGCTGTAACTACTTTTGGTTCAAGCAAAAGTTCTTCAGCTTTTTGGCATAAATTCAGTTTTCTTTCCAAATTTTTCTTCAGATCAAGATCCCGCAATTCTTTATTCAGGTTTACGTAGTCGTAAAACTTCTCAACCCAATAATGATATGAATCCCATAACTTTTTAACCTCAGATTGAGGAACTAAACCTGAATCCTGCCACTGTTTTTGTAGATCTTTAAAATCCTGAAAAGTTTTATTCATCGATTCCTGACCATTAATTAACTCTTTAATTTCATCAATAATCTTATACTTTTTTTCCAGGTTTGCTTTTTTATTTTGTTCTAACTGAGCAGCATATTCTGCCCTTCTTTCTTTATATATTGAGTAAAAAGCTTTGAATTTCTCTTCAAGTTTATCTTCCTCCGGTTTAAACTCTTCAACCTTACCACCATCTTCAATAAATTTATTCTTGTCCGCATCAATTTTAGCATGGTGCTTTTTATAGAAGTTTACCTTTATTAATTCAATCTTTTGTTTAGTCTTTTGAATATCCGTTTGTTCAAGCAAGAAATTAAATTGCTGAATTAATTCTTCCATTGATAATTTTGAGAAGTCAACTTTTTCAATTTTTACATTTTCTAAGTTTTCATCACTTTCAATTACTTTATCAATTTCCTCATCCACCACAACCTCATCAACTTCCGAAATATCAACTATCACATTTTCTTCTTTTTTCTCTACTTTAGCTTGCGAGTTATCATCCGTTTTGCTCTCGAGTTTTTTTAATATGAGGTCTGCTGCACTTTCCTTCTTTTCGTCCCGAACTTCGTTTCCTGATTCAGTTTCAACCGTTGTTTCCTCATTTTCAGATTCATTTTCTACAGTGACTTTCACCTTGTCAGCTACAGTTTTAGTTTTGACTTTTTCCTTTTCAGGTTCAGTTTCAACAATTAAATTCTCCTTTTTAAGTTCATTTTCAACTACTGTTTCCTCATTTTCAGAGTTCATTTCCAGTTTTTTTTCGTTTTCAATAGTCTCAGTTTTTTTAATTTCTTCCTGAGTTGAGTTGTTTAAATCGTCCTGTTCCATTTTATTCAAATTTAATTTGGTCACTAAAACCAGCGCATGTTTAACATAATATTATCCCAAAACAATTGGGCAGAAGACATAATTAATCAATATTTTCAAGGATTAATTCATGTGATTTAAAAACTCACGAAAATATACATTTAGCTGCAAATCCTCAAAATTTTAACAATATAAATTCATTTTTTAACAATTAAGCAACAGAAAAGAGTTTTTAGTGCAAACAATTATAAGAAATATCAGTAATTTTCTGATAGATTATTATCTTCAAAATTTGCTTAAATCAAGCTAATATCCCTAATGATATATACTTCATAATCGCCAAGGTATTTGAAGCTTGCTTTTTTGTATAAATTTTTTGCAATTGTATTATTCTGATGTACTTCGAGTTTAATTTGCTGACCAATTTCTTTTGCATATGCTAAAGATTTGCTCAACAATGATTTGCTTAATCCCCGGCCCTGAAACTCAGGAAGAATACCAAAGTGGTGAAGATAGAGTCGCCGCCCGTCACTGGTAAGCCAGGAACTTCCAACAATTTTGTCTTTTCTTTCATCAAGCATCACCAAAAGTTTTCCCCCGACAGAAATTGTCCTTTCAATAATAATTTCATTATCGCCACGTCCAGGTGTATTTAAACCTGTCACATTCCATAGCCGCATAAGCTTATGGTAATCTACAGGTTGATAATCTCTAATGATGTATTCGTTGCTTTGCATGGTAACGAATGTTTTGACTAAGCTATTTATTAATTTAGTCAATATCTGCATTATGCAGTTGTAAAATTAGTAGTTTAGATTAAATAGGGAGAACAAATCTCTTTGTCAAAGCACCTCAACTTTGCTTTTTAGTTCATACTTAAGCTTACTCTCAAGGCTACCAAAGTATTCTATATAATCAGAAGAAAATTTCAGTCTGTGCCTTCTTGAAATTATAATCAAATCATCTCTATATCCTCCATCTTCCTCGCGATTTTTTTTTTATTACTTCCACCTTTATAATCTCATCAAATGTTAGCTTAATTCTTTTCTTTATAATAGGATAATATACTTCAATGTACTTGTCAATTTGATTTACTTCAATTTGCTTTTGGTATATTAAATCATAAAAAACTAATATTATAGCTATTAGAAACACGCTACCAGTTAAGAATAGATATTGAATTTCCATCTCAAATCCACCAACAACTAAAGAAACCAAACCTGCCCCACCAGCTATCATAAAGGTTAAAAATTTATGCTTTTCTTTATAAACGGAAATTATCATCATTCAGTTGAACATAAACATTTACACAAAAACAGCATACTATATACTCTCAAACCTTCTTAACATACAACTGCGCCATATCGTATCGAACAACTTTTATTTCATCACCTTTTTCAATGTAGCCTGTTAGGGCTTTTGCATCGTATATATCATCATCAATTTGCACCTTGCCAGATGGCCTTAGCACAGTAAATGCAACCCCCTTTTCACCTATCAAGGCTGTTTGATCAGTTGATACTCCAATATACCCTTCATCAGTGTCTTGTACTTTATTTAAAGCAATTCGGGAAAATAAATTTGTTTTAACAATTCTTTGACTAAATAATAGAGAAATTGTTATTGACAGGAACATCGATATTAAAACCACAAATAAAGATTTTGCAAATGGCTCAAGGTTAAATTTTAATCCCTCTTCAAAAATTACGATATCGCCTTCTGACATACTTAAAGCTAAACCTACTATAGCCAAAATAATACCTGATATACCGGCAATGCCAAATCCAGGAATGACAAATATCTCAACGAGCAACAGAACAATACCAACAACAAAAACAAGAATCTCCCAATTTTCTGCAATACCCTCAAGATACAATGGTGCAAAATATAAAATTGCAGCTAAAATTGCAGCTGCTATTGGAAAACCAACTCCCGGAGTTTGTAGCTCGAAATAAATACCTCCAATAATAATCATAATTAATATCCCCTGCAGATACGGACTAACCAATATTCCCATTACTTTTTCAAGCTGCGTTGGCTTATATTCAATTATCTCATATTCCTTAACACCACATAATTCCAAAACCTCTTCAACATTATCTGCTATACCTTCGCAATAATGATGTTTCATAGCTTCGCTAGCTGTAAAAGTAAGTACCTCCCCGGAATCAATTACACCTTCAACTTTTTTACGAGGATCAACCATTGCTTCTGCTATTTTTGGATCACGAAACCACCTAAAAGTAGTATCTGTGCCGTTAACTATTGTATCTTTACCATGAGCCTCAGCAGTTGCACGCATCGTAGAACGCATATATGACTGATATTTATCAGGAACCGCTTCACCAGTTTGATTAACAACAGTTGCTGCACCAATATTAGCACCGGAACGCATATATATACTGTCACAAGAAATTGCAATTAAAGCACCAGCTGATGCTGCATTATTATCAATAAATACGAAAACAGGTATTTCGCTATTAAGAATTTTTGTTCGAATTGAATCAGCAGCATCAACCAAACCCCCATATGTATTCATATGAATAAGGATATAATCAACACGATCATCCTCAGCTTTTTCAAATGCCTGCATAGTTTGCCGCCAAATTGCAGGGCCAATTTCTCGTTTAATATTCAATTTAAGTATTTTTTTCTTGTTAAGTACTACCAGTGAATCCTGGGCATTAACAAGAAAACTACTGTTAATCAATAGTATAAATAATAAAATAAATTTTATTAATCTTTTAACAATCCTTCCTAAAGCAAAATTTAAATACATAAATCAATATTTATAAAACATAACTTTTTTACAAAGGTATTAAATTAATAAAGGAGTTCAACCTAACTTTATGCCGTTTGCCACTTTTTTATCAGGTACTGCCAGCACCACTTCATCTTTGTCATTAGTAAACCCAGTGATCAGGCATTCAGACATGAAGGGTCCAATTTGTTTTACAGGGAAATTAACTACTCCAATCACTTGTTTTCCAACCAGTTCCTCTTTTGAATACAGTTCTGTAATCTGGGCACTTGATTTTTTAATGCCAATTTTTCCAAAATCAACGGTTAATTTATAGGCCGGTTTCCTGGCTTTAGGAAAATCCTCAACATCAATAATTGTTCCTGTTCTAAGCTCTACTTTACTAAAATCGTCCCAGTTAATCATTTCCAAAATATTCAGAATAAATTTACATTAACCCGCATTATTCCCCGCTAAGGCGGGGCTGGCTATGAGTTTTTCTAATCATGAACCTTTAGCTCGGCGGTAGCCAATCTAAATGCGGGAACCGAGCTTGCGAGTTCACTGAAAGTAAACCCCGACTTAGTGAAGCTTAATTTTGGGTATCCAAAATTTTAGCTGAAGTTAGTCGCTTTGGCAGAAAGCAATAATTCTATGGATTATTGAGGTTAATTGTTTAATAATATAGTTGAATAACAAATAATATTAAAATGAAAAAAGCACCTTCCTATCAAGATGCTTCAAAATTATTGTCCGTTGCTATAAAGTATGCTATTGGAAAATAATTGATTTTCCAATTTTAGTTTCTCCTTGCCTCAAAATTAAATAATATGATCCTTTATCAAGGTGATTAATATCTATTGATGTTTTAAATTCTTTATTTGAAAATCCATAGACTTTTTGCATCAATGTTTTTCCCGCCACATCAATTATCTGAATATTAATTTTTTCATTAGTAATTAAGTCATATTCCACATTAATAATCCCAATTACCGGATTTGGAAAAATATTAACCCGATTACTGATATTTAAATCAGAAATATTACTTTCATTTTCAGCATAAATCGTTAATGAATTGGTGTTAAGACTCATACTTTCTCTTAATATGCTTTCATTAATTGTAATATAAAAATCAGTGATGTCAGAATGAAAATCAGTTCCATTAAATGCCAATGTAAGGTTAACTTGTGTTTCAGAATTTCTTGTGATACTATTAATTGTAAGTCCACTTGGTGAATTGTTTAATATATATTTATCCGTTAATGAACAATCTGCAATGAATGCATCATCATCTAAATTAATTAGTATATTTGAACCATCCAATGACGATTCAATTAAGTCTTCACTAACAGAGGCTTCAGCAGTTGGTTCCAATTCTGAATATATTACAAGGGTATTGCTTGTTAAATCATGACAACCCAATAGTTCAATAGTAGAAATTGTAATACTAAAATACTCGAAATCAATATTAAAATCAGTCCCATCATAAGCAAGATTAAGTTCTGCATGGGTTGCATCAGTCCAAACAACAGATTCTATAGTTGTTCCTGTCGGTATATTATTCAATTGAAAATTTCCACTTGCTAATTGGTCATCGCTAAATGATTCATCAGATAAACTAATGTTGATCACTCCCTCATCCAAATTCGTTTCAGATAATGACACTTCTGCCTCTATTGCAAGAATTTCATCGTTGGCAGAAATTGTTAATTCGTTACTGGTTAAACCACTACCGCCTGTTAACTCTGCCCCTAATACCGTAATACAAAAATTGTTAATATTTGCGTCAAAATCAGTTCCATCAAATGCCAGGGTTAAGTTAGCATTTTCACTATCTGTATAAGTTACGGATTCAATTGTTGTAGTTAATGGTGCCCCATTCAATTGAAAGTTGGTTTCTGATAAAACATCATCAATAAATGTCTCACCAGACAGGTTAATATTCAAACTTCTTGAATCCAAATTGCATTCGTTCATTGGTTCATCGGGGGTAATATTTAATGCAACGTTACTTCCATCATCCCAACCTGCAAGTTTTGCCCATAACCACCATGCAGCATAAGCTTTCAAATTACCATTAAGTGCATCAGAGTGAGCCGCATAACAATCATACCAGTCAACATTTTCTGTATGTGAGTTTCGCCATTCTACTGCCCAGTTTCCACGCCCACCACCATCAAGATTATAACTACAATCATCCTCTAGGTCTTTAAGCCCATTATAAGTACCATAGTTTAATAAATTTGCCTCACCATCGCCAAAATAATCACCATCAGGATCATAACTTTCTATATCATAAAAATCAAATAAAACCCTGTTATTGTCAATACAATGTTGCCTTATTTGTTTATTTGCATTAAAAGTCCATTCATTTGAGGATCCTGCATTTGTATGCCCTGTCATAAAAACAAATGTTACAGGAACTGTTCTTGTACCATCTAATATCTTTGTACCACCAGGTCCATATTCACTTATCAAAGTTTCCATATTGGCTAAATATCCGTCAATATCATGCCCTGAAATATCACACCATGACCATATTATAACATTAACATCAGAATTAGCAGCATCATCCAAATAAGTTCTTGTTGCAGGTGTCCATAAGTCTTCATATCCTAAATCTCCGACCGTGCTAAAATCATCATGCAGGTCAAGCGCTCCATCTGTTCCACCATTATTCCAATTATAGATATCCCCTTTATAACCTACTAAATTAGGCAATGTTAAATCCCTTAAACCATTCATCCCTGTAATTAACTGACTTCCATGAGAAGTATGGTCATAGGCAATATGAAGTGAAGATTTTGCATTTAAAATTGCAGATTCAGGAATTGGTTCAAGTTTAGCACAGTTGTGATCAATAATTAAGGCCTGTGAAAACAATATTTGTGCACTTAGAATAAAAAATAATACGAAAATACTGGTTATTAAATGTTTCATAACGGTCTTTTTTTGTCTATTAATTAAACTAATAAAAATGCTTAAAACAATGGCTATTTCAACTTAAGCATCTTATTTGAAATTTGTTTTCCGTTTACTTTTAGGGTATAAAAATAAACACCCTTTTTATTATCAAGACTAATAGGTAAACTATAATTACCTTTTGCTTGTTTTTTATTAACCAAAGTTCTTATTTTTTGTCCTCTTGAGTTCCAAATTTCTAATGTCACATGGGCATTTTCTTTAAGACTGTATACAATGGTCGTACTTGTATCAAAAGGATTTGGATAGTTGTTTAAATCACCTACTTTCTTATTGTATTGCTTTTGTTCAATATTAGTTGTAATGCCATCTTCCCAGCCGGCCAGAACTGCCCACATCCACCATGCAGCCCTACCTTTAAGCACACAATGTAAACGAGAGTTATCTTCTGCGGGGTTTTCTCTCTGGTCCGAATGCTCACAAACGGTACAAATATTATCAGCCGCAATTTTTGTTAATTCCGCATTTGGATTTCTGTTCATCCATTCTAACCCCCAGTTTCCACGACCAGAATGTATTGAAACATTAGTCGAATCAGAAATATAAGAAATGTCATCGTGAAGCATTCTAACATTAGTATAAGAGCCATCAGCAGCACCATCTCCATAATAATTTCCATCAGGATCATAACATTCAATATCGTTAAAGTCAAATATAATCCTGTTGTTGTTTATGCAGTGTTCTCTAATTTTTTTATTTTTTGTATACACAGCATCATTTCTTTCAATTGATTTCTGCCCACAAGACGTTTGAAAAATAAAAGTAACGGGTTCGGATCTGTTTCCGGCTGTAATTTCACTACCGCCAGTACCATATTCACTAATCAATGATTCCATATCAGCTAAATACTGATCTACATCCATTGCATAAAAATAACTACTCCATGCCCACATTACCACATTAATTCCAGCATTTTCAGATGCATCCAAATAATCTCTCGTAGTACTCAGCCAGGTATCATTTTCAAAATCAAGGCTATTCCAAAGAGTCGAAAAATACATTTCACCTCCTGCACCTGTGCTATTATAGGCATATAAATTATTATAATCTCCAGAATATCTGCGTAAAGCAGCCATACCACCAACATCAATTTGGCTGCCATGAGAACGCCTGAAATAGCGGATTTTTAAATTTGCTT
>JBDLJL010000079.1:0-23482 GCA_039714415.1 Bacteroidota bacterium | reverse complement strand
TAGCATTGGGATAGCGAAATTAAGAATAACCTTTGCAGAATTTCCTTTAGTTAAGTCTTTCATTTAATTAGTAATTGGATAACTGGTAAATTAGTAATTGGTAACTGGTAATTAGTAATTTGGCAAGTAAAGACGCACGGCCGTGCATCTCAATACCAAATAATTACAAAAAACTAATATATTAATGACTAATACACCATTTTATTCCACAAAGAGATAAATAAATATCAGATAATAAAAACAATTTTTTATTAATTCCCGTTATTATCTTTAATTTGTACATTCAAAAAATTAATGCAAATTTTAAATTGATTCAAATGACAAAAAAAATAATAACGATTTTTACAATTGTTACCCTAATTTCGCAAATTGGTATTTTTGCTCAGGGATATGAAATATCTATTAATATAAAAAACCTGAAAGATTCAACCGTTTATCTGGGTCATCATTTCGGTAATCGTTTTTTCCTGGTTGACACTATTAAATTAGATAAATCCGGTGATGGAGTTTTTAAGAAACAAAAAACACTTGGAGGCGGCCTGTATTTTATACTTTTTCCACAAGGACAGTATTTTGATTTTTTGATTGATAAAGACCAAAACTTTTCAATATCAGCTGATACAATTGACTTTATCAGAACCGTTAAATTTAAAAACTCTTACCAAAATGAACGGTTTTTCAAGTATCAAAACTACCTGACCAATAGTTTTATTGAAATAAACAGACTTAAAGAAAAACAAAAAGCATTACTAACAAAAATGGATTCACTTATGGCTGTTGAACAGCAAATTCAGGTAATCAAAAACAAAATTTATCTTGAAAAAGAGGAAATAGTTAAAGAACATCCTGATTCAATTATTTCTGTTCTGATTAAAGCCGGGTTGCCTATTATTCCACCACCTGCCCCCAGGGATACAAGTGGCACATTGATTGATTCATTATATGGATATCATTATGTAAAAAATCATTTCTTTGATAATTTTGACTTTTCTGATGAACGAATAACGCGAAGTTCATTATTAAACAATAAAGTATTGGAATACCTTACAAGGGTTATTGCACCTTTCCCGGATACAGTATTACATGAGGTAGATTTTATTATTGAAAAATCAAAAGCGAATGTAGAAGTATATAAATTTATTTTAAATACTCTATTTGCCCATTATTCCAGGAGCAAAATCATTAGTGATGAGAATGTATTTGTCCATATTGCTGAAAACTATTTTATAAATGGAAAAGCACCTTGGGTTAGTGATGATTTTAAGTCTAAACTCAAAAAAGATATTGATATAAGAAAGCCTAATTTGATTGGAGAAAAAGCACCTGCTTTCTCAATGCAAAGCATTGATAACAAAACTATTAATCTAAGAGAAGTACAAAACAATTATGTAATATTGTATTTTTTTAATGACGATTGTAGCATTTGTGATCAAGTTAGTCCAGAGCTCATGAATTTTTACCGAATTATAAAAGACCGGGGCGTTAGTATTATAGGTATTAATACGGGTGAAGATAAAGAAGCATGGAAAAAATATGTGGAAGACAAACACCTGAACTGGATTAATGTTTGGGATCCAAAAAATAAATCAGGATTTAGGGAACTGTATAACATTGCCGGTACACCTCTACTATTTTTATTGGATGAAGACCAAAAAATTGTTGCCAAACGAATTACAGTTGAACAGTTAATGGGGTTTTTTAATTCGTTGTAATATTTATAAAGCTCAGAAACGACAAATTAGTCAGACCAATTTGAGTTGGTCAGACTAATTTTTCTTTTTTTAATAAGCAACCTAATATTAGAAAACTCATACAGATTCCTAAAAAATGCGATCTCATTTTATTGTCAAAATTTTTATCATAAGTACTTTATTGTCTATAAAGTCAATCATATTTGGTCAGGCTTATGAAATAAAAGTACATATTAAAGGAGCTGAAAATCAGGAAGCAAAACTGGCTTACTACCTGGGTGAAAACAAATATGTAGAACAAATAAAAAAATTTGATAAAAATGGGAAACTTGTTTTTAAAGACTATAAAATTCTTCCTACCGGAATCTATTTGATAATAATTGGAAACAAATCATTTTTTGAGTTATTAATAACCAAGGATCAAAAATTTAACATGACCAGTGATACCAGTAACTTAATAGGTCATATGAAGATATCCGGCTCCGATGAAAACAGTCATTTTTTCAAATATCAAACAGATGTTATAAAACTGAAAAAACGTCATGATAAAATTAGTGAAATTATAAAGCAACTAAATGACAATAATGATTCACTATCAGTATTGAAGGAAGAAAAAACATCAATTGAAAATTCCTTAAACATGTTGTGGCAGGATATTGTGAAAAATGAAGCAGATTTATACCTGGCCAAAATACTAAATGCTTTTAACAACCGAAATTTAAACAAGTTTGATTTTGCCGACCCTGACCTGCTGCGAACACCAGTTTATAACAACATGTTACGCTTGTTTATCAAAAAAAATATAAATACAAAAGCGTCATTTATCATTTTTGAAACCGGGAATTTACTTAATTCATTAAAGGAAACAGAAGCCAATTATCAATATGTTGCCAATTACCTTCTGAATTTTTATAATACCTTTTATAAAACTGGTATGAATGAAGTTTTTGTATGGTTGGCTGATAATTATTTTTTACCAGATAAAGCAAACTGGTTTAATGAAAAACAGTTAAAAGAAATACAAAGAAGAAGAAACCAGTTGGCCAAAAGCCTGCCTGGCAATATGGCCCCCGACTTAACTTTGCCAAATAATACCAGTGAATATATTTCACTTCACCAACTTGATAGCAAATACGTGATTCTTTACTTTTGGTCGAATAATTGCAGACATTGTACCACAGCAACTACAATCCTTAAAAAGGCTTATCCAAAACTACAAGAAAAAAATATAGAGATATTTGCCGTCAACATTGACAAAGATACATTACAATGGCAAAAGAAAATAGAAAATTTAGAACTGGAATGGATTAATTGCCAGGATATTAATGAAGTATCAGCTTACAGGGAAAAGTATTATGTATATGGCAGTCCCCTACTCTATCTAATAAATAGCAAAAAAGTAATATTATCAAAATCAGATGGCGAGAAGGAGATTGAGAAACTAATTAACAAACTGGTAGGAAAATAAAGCATTTTGGAAATCAATAAGAACCAAAAAATTTTCTCAAGAACCATTCAGCTGATAATAAACCAATTATAATAAAAAACAACCACCTGAGTTCAATCAAATCAATTAAATCTTTCGTAGAAAAAGAAACAGGCCTGATATTACTATTAAGTTTCAATTCAGATAAAAGATTTTCAAGGCTATCAGGTGAAAACATTAAACCACCATTTTCCTTGGCTAATTGATACAGCATCTGATAGTTTGCCCTGGTATTAACAGCTTCAACGTTAAGCGGAACAACTACAAACTCACCAGATTTTGAAAACATTTTACCCGCTTCTGTAATTTTTGCCTTATAATTATATTTACCAACAGGAAGTTGCCCTGCATCTAAAGCATATGAACCATTTGTTCGCGAAAAAATATAGTTAAACTTTTTATTTTCTTCATTAGTTATTTCGAATAAAACTTCTGATTCGTTTGTAAGTTCATAACTTTGGTTATAAAAATCAGCACGAAAATTAATAAGCTCATTCTCATTAAAAATTCTTTTTGAATAAACAATAAATCGCTCCTTTTTAATATCTAATGACAAATAGTGGACTAACCTGTCAACTAAGGCATCAAACTGTTCATGATTCCCATTTTCAAGATAATCATTAATCCTCCATCTCCATATACCTTCACCACAAATAAAACCAAATTTACCGGTAGAAGGATCATCTTCAGAAAATAAAAAAATCAATGGTTTTTCAGTTTTTATCCCTTTAATTTCCTGATATAACAAAATATCAGATTTTTTATTTAAAATATATTCACCAAAAGGGGAAATCAGAGGTGGGTAATCATCAAAATTTGATTTTTTTATATGTTCTGTTTCAAATAAATTAAACTGATTATTAAACCTGGCCTCTGTAAATTCAATGGCTCTATGATTCTTCAAGACATTAATACCTGTATTTAAATCGTTTAAACTGTTAACATTTGATTGTGATCCCAGAATAAACAATGCCGGAATTTTTGCTTTTTTAAGCCGTAAAAATTGATTTTGAACATTATAACGATATGATGGAATCTGGTGAAATATAACTAATTGATAATCCTCAATAATTTTTTTAAATTGGTCAATTGTAAAAAAATCAACTATAAGATTCTTATTTATTTTTAAGGCTTCACGAATTGCAGATATATCCGGATGAACAGAATTAGCCAGAATAAGAACTTTTTTCTTATCGTCAATTATATCTATGGCAAAATTTTTATAATTGTTGGCCTTAGTGAACTCATCATCTTTAGACAAAATTTCTATCTTATAGTGTTGAAGTCCTTTTTGTTCTGCCTTTAAGTCAAAATGAAGTTTCTTAAAAAAATCAGTACCCGTAATATTAATTTTTTGTTCAATAATGGTTTTTCCGCTGTTTGAAATTCTTAAATTTATTTTATCATCTTTAAAACCAAAAGCACTAAGGTGAATTTCCAACGGAAACTCATCACCCAAAAAAGCAATAGAATTGTTTAAAACATCCCTAAGAAAAATATCCTTTTTTTGACTTGAATCACCTAATGCAATAGTATAAATCGGATAAGGAAGTTTTTTTGCAAGATGTATAGGATTAATACCCTGATTATAAATACCATCCGAGGCAATTAATAAAGCCCCAACATTATAATTTATATATTGTTGTTCTATATTTTTAAATAAATCTGTAAAGTTAGTTTCTTTTTCATCAAAACTATATGGAATACTGTCACCAAGTTTATCACCAAATGATAAAATTTTTACATGATACTCGTTACTTATTTTTTTAATAAAATCATCAAATTTATACTTATATCCATCTTCTTCAATTTTTTTGTTATCTAAAACCAACTTTATAGATTCTGAATTATCATGGGCAACGATAATAATGGGTTTCTCAATCTTTAAACGAACATAACGTAAAACAATAGACAAAAGAAAAAGGCTGATAAAAAATACAGAAAGAAACCGGGTTACAACCAGCGTATAAATCTTTCTTTTTTCAAGATCAATAAATTTTTCATCCTTACGATATAGATACCAGCTGATAAAAGCAGAAAATAATAGTAGAAGAAAGATATACCAAAGTGAATATTTGCTCAGAATTTCAGTATGCATTTTATTAGTAATTGGTGTATTAGTAAATAGTAATTAGTAACTGGTTGGTAATTAGTAACTGGCATCTACACGATAATTACAAATTACTAATTTCTAATTACTTACTAACAAAGGTAAAACAGATAATATTAAGTACACATTTATTTAAAGCAAAAGCGGTAACTTATACAATGTCTGCTGGAAATGCTTCATAGTAATCCTGCAACCATTTACCATAGCGACGGGCTTGTCCGGCTCCGTTATAATATTTAGCGAAATTTACAAATTCCTTATTTCGAAGAAATTTGATCATTCTTGGGCTTAAAAAGTCAAACAATCCAAATATATGGAAACGAATATCCTTATTAAAGTTTTCGTACATTTCCACAATACTTTCATATCCAATTAATTTCGAATTACTTCCAAGTATTTGTGGTAAGCCCATGCTAATAGATTTTAATGCCAATTCTTCATCTAATTTCCTTGCAAAAGCAAAAACTTCATGTTCTTTGTCCTGATCACCATGAAAATTTCCCCACTCCCCATCAACATCTGTTCTAAATTTATGACCCAACCATTTTTTATCATAACTAAATCGAAAATGATCTTTAAAAACTTTTTCGTTTTCCCTGCCCCAGTAACGATAAAACAAATGATTTTCAAACCTTATTAATACCTTGTCATCATCAAATCCTTTACCACCACTTTCAACTCCAATAACAGCCACAGTAGATGCCAAATCAACTCCTAACTGCTTACTAAGTGCCTTTAATAAATTACCATATTGATTATAGGTATGTCTAACAATTTGTTGAATCCGGTTTCCATTAACCTCTACACGAACTTCGGGTTCCAATGCTACTTTTTGAAGTTCAACATTAGTATACAAATAGTTTTTTCGCCTGGCCTTTAAATCAATATATTTTGCGGAAACATAAGCAAAAGTTTCTTTATATTTTATTCTATACCAGCCCTCTAATTCATCAACAACAATTACTCTTTTATCTCTTTTTAATTTCCCGATTACATCTGACTCCCTATTTGGTAGTGACCTGACATTTAATATGTTGGCAATTACACTTCCACTTTTTATAATAGGTTTGATAAATTTTGCAGATACAAATACAGAAGACTCACTGAATTGAATTTCAAACCAATTGTCTTCAATACCGATAATCTCAACCAATTCATTCCTTTTAAGCTTACCAATTACATCACTATCCAAACTAGAATCAGATCGAACATTCAAAACATTGGCAATTACCTTTCCTTTCATGATAACCGGTTTTTCAACATCCGATTTTTTATCAACCGGTTGCCTTACCGAACCAGTCATTTTTTTAAGCCTGGTAAGCATTTTTGCCTTTTTCATCCGTTAATATAATGTTTAAAAGCTTTATTATTAAATTCAAGTAAAGCCATCAAATGTTAGTTTGTTTCTATGATTCAAATTACGAGTTGAATATTACAAATTTAACCTGTAACATACAACCCGTAATTGTAACAACCAATTTTATCTTAAATCAACATGCCACCAGTCACTTGAATTACCTGTCCACTAACGTAAGAAGATAAATCAGATGCAAGGTATAATGCTGTATTAGCAACATCCTCAGGAGTTCCACCACGTTTTAACGGAATACCTTTTATCCATTCTTCTACCACTTTTTCAGGAAGTTTTGCCGTCATATCTGTAATGATAAAGCCAGGTGCAATAGCATTGCAACGAATATTTCTTCCACCTAACTCTTTTGCAACTGATTTTGTAATACCAATCATACCCGCTTTTGAAGCAGAATAATTTACCTGAGCAGCATTACCACCAACACCAACAATTGAGCTCATATTAATAATAGAACCACTTTTTTTCTTCATCATCGGGCCAATAACAGCTTTGGTCATGTTGAACGCAGATTTCAAATTCACATTTAAAACTAAATCCCATTGCTCCTCTGTCATTCTCATTAAAAGTGTATCTCTAGTAATACCCGCATTATTGATAAGTATATCAACTTGACCAAACTCTTCAACCACCTCATTAATAAGCTCTTGCGCAGCATCAAATTTTGATGCATCAGAGGCATATCCTTTCCCTTTCACACCCATTCCTGCAAGTTCTTTTTCCAAAGATTTAACATTATCATCAATGGCCATATCAGTAAAAGCTACATTAGCTCCATGCTGACCAAAAACTAATGCTATTGAACGTCCAATCCCTCTTGCAGCACCAGTAATTATAGCAGTTTTTCCTTCTAATAACTTCATAGTTTTTCTCATTTATATAATTAAATTACAAAAACAATAATACGAAAAAAAAACCGGATATTATAATTACAAGTTTTATCGCAGTATCTAAGAAAATGATATAAGAATAAAACCTGAACAGTTATAAGAAGTCAAGAAGACAAGCCCAAAACTTACATAAAGAAAATAAGTTTAATAACTAATAATGGGGAGAAAAAATTTTGGCTAAATAATGAGAGATAAAAAAGTTGCCTGACACTATTGCATTTGAAAATTAAATAGCAAAGCTTCACAAAATTGAACAGAAATGTTACATATCTGAAACAAATAGATAATAATAATCAACAATTACAAATGTCAACAAATAATTAAAAAATTGCCGCTTACATTTGTAAACTCTTGCACGTTTCCTTTGCTTTACAAATGTAACCAGTCTGTATTTACAATACTAATCACCAGATATTATATTGAAAGTGTTTTTATCAATGAATCAGCTCAATAATAACACTAAGTGAAGTAATAATTCAATATATACTGTCTATAAATACCAATATGGATAAATGATGTATACATTTGTGAATTAATAATAGATATATAGGTGTATATCAATGATTTAATTAGTTTAATTAAAGTAATTAGTAAATGATTTCCACAATTTAAAGTAATATTTCATATCTCTGTGATATTTAAATATTTATGTATTACAAATAGAGTTAAATATTGATAAAATAATCAAATATTAATATTAATATCTTCTTCAAAATCATTTAATAGCTCTTTTATTATATTATATATTGCTTAATTATAAGCGTATATGACCAAATTTCATTAAAATCAATTCTAATAATAATTGTAAATGTATCACTTAAACAATTAAATGAATACTGGATAAATTACTCAATCTTAAAGTTACATCTGTAAACTCACCTTATTCACAAAAGTTACTTTTGTAAACTTATTTATTATTACATTTGTAACATGGGTGATAATCAAATAAAAGACCGTATATTTAAATTACTTAATGAAGAAAATTTATCATCATCTAAATTTGCAGATATTATAGATGTTCAGCGGTCAAGTATTTCTCATATTATTTCGGGACGAAATAAGCCAAGCCTTGATTTTATTCAAAAAGTACTTCTGAATTTTCCCCAAATTAATCCTGATTGGTTAGTTATTGGAAAAGGGGAGATGTACATAAAAGCACAACAAAAAGAATTAACTTTTGACACGCCTTTTACCAAAGATGACACCCAAAATGAAAAATTATCGCCTTTAAAAGAAGAAACCAAAACAATTTCGTCTATAAATATTGAAAATGTAAATGAGAATTTACCTAAAGTACGGAATATTGAGAAACTCATAATTTTCTATGATGACGGGACTTTCGAAGAGATGAATCCAAAAAAAACGGGCAAAAAACAGGTTTTTTAAGTCTCTGAGAATTGCATATTTAATGGTACACCTGTTAATTAGTGAATGTATTTTATCCTAAGAAGGTAAAATCCAGTTAAAAATTAGATATTACAACTTTCCAATTTCGAGATTCTAAATTGAGATTAAAAGATGAAGATGTGAAAATTTATTAATCGCCATTAAAAGGTTTTCACAAAAATCAAAATTTGTTACAATTATCCTTTTGGTATAAACAGTCTTCAATTATCTTTGCCGAAAAAATTTCACAGATGTATAAAACAATTATCCGCCCTATCCTATTCAAATTTCAACCGGAAACCATTCATGCTTTTACTTTTGGTTTTTTACAAGTTCTGAACTTCATACCAGGAATATCTTTCATCTTCAGAAAAATTTTCCAAATGAATAATCCTGAACTGAAACGGAAAGTTTTTGGTATCAATTTTCCAAACCCTGTTGGATTGGCTGCTGGACTAGATAAAGATGCAGACCTTTTTGATATGTTGGGATATCTAGGTTTTGGTTTTGTTGAAATTGGAACCCTTACACCTGAAGCTCAACCCGGTAACCCAAAACCCAGGGCATTCAGGTTAAAAAAAGACCAGGCACTAATTAACCGTATGGGTTTTAATAACAATGGGTTAAAACCAGCAATCGAAAAACTAAAAAGAAAAAAATCTAAAATTATTATTGGTGGAAATATTGGAAAAAATAAAGTTACCCCAAACGAAGATGCCATTAGTGATTATGAAAAAGGATTTGAAAGCCTTTTTCCCTATGTAGACTATTTTGTGGTCAACGTAAGTTCGCCTAACACACCTAATTTGAGAGAGTTACAGGAAAAAGAACCGCTAACAAAATTATTGAACAGGCTACAAGAACTTAATAATCAGAAAGATGTAAAAAAACCAGTACTACTAAAGATCGCTCCTGATCTTAGTTTTGAACAACTTGATGATATAATTGAAATTGTACTTGAAACCAAAACTAGTGGAATAGTTGCCACTAATACAACCATATCAAGAGAAGGCCTGTCCTATCCTGAAAATGAAATTGAAAAAATTGGAAATGGCGGACTTAGTGGTAAGCCATTAAAAGAAAGGTCAACAGAAATTATTCGATATATCGTAAAAAAATCAAATAATGCATTCCCTGTAATTGGTGTTGGTGGAATCATGACTGCAGAAGATGCTCTGGAAAAAATAGAAGCCGGTGCAAGTCTTGTTCAACTATACACCGGCTTTATTTATGAAGGGCCTGATTTGATTAAGGAAATCAATACAGCAATCGCTTTGAATGGTTAAATTGCTAAATTGTTATTTTAAAAACGCAACACATTCTCTATTATTGGTATTTGCCCATTATTTCTCGGTTTTATGATTTTTGAAGTTTGAAACCTATCTTGAAATATGAACCAAGTCAAAATAGTTAGTCTATAGTACGCAGCTTTGCAAATGTTTTTTATTTCGTAAATAGATAACCCATGCTCTACAATTCAATTTTCTAACAATAAAACAATTTAGCCATTTAACAATTTACTTCATCTCTTCCATAATTTTCACCGTCTCTTCAAGATATGCATCCTTACCAAGAGATCTTACCCAATCCTGTGCACCTGCAATTTTTAAACTATCGCTGCTTATTCTATCTAAATCCTCTTTCAATGAATAAGCAACTATTGATGTTTTTTCTTTAAAGATATTTTCAAACTTTTTTGATTCTTCTTTTAGTTTTTTCTGTTTAGCTCTGTATTTTTTAAGGTTCAAACTATATTCAGTAATTTCCCTTTGCCTTTTCATTCTTTGGGAATTTTCATTAACCAAATTAAAGTCACCATTATTAGCTACCCGTTTTTCACTTTCTCCTTTAAGCTCCATTATACCAACAACAGGATTTTCCCATTTTGTATAACTTGCAGCATCTATTTCATCCCAAGGAATCACACCTTCAAGTTCACGTTCACCAATCTCAACTCCTCCGTATAAGTCAGGTAAAACAATATCGGCCTTAACACCTTTCAACTGAGTGGCACCACCATTAACCCTGTAAAATTTTCGTATGGTTAAACGTAGAGCACCTAGAGGCTTAACATCATCATATGAATTATTTATCATTTGATCAAGAATGACTATATTTTGAACAGTTCCTTTTCCAAAAGTTATTGGGCTACCCACAACAATTGCCCTTTCATAATCCTGCATTGCAGCAGCTAAAATTTCAGAAGCCGAAGCACTCAATGTGTTCACCATAATTATTAACTTTCCATCATATTGAACCCTGGGATCCCTGTCGTTTAAAATATATGGTTTACCATACCTGCCTTTTACCTGTACAATGGGACCTTCCTTTATGAAAAGACCCGCCATATCAACCACATCCGGTAAAGAACCTCCTCCATTATTTCTCAAATCCAGGATAATCCCATCGACATTTTCGCTTTTTAATTTTTCAAGTTCAAGTTCAACATCCTTGGAACAATGCCTAGCGTTCCTGTCATTAAAATCTACATAAAATTTTGGTAAGTATATATAACCTGTCTTAAAATCAGAACCTTTCTTTTGAAGGATTGCAGATTTGGCAAATGTTTCTTCAAGAATAACCACATCACGAATAATAGGAATAATGACAATTGAACCGTCCGGTTTTTTAATTGTCAACCTGACTTCTGTCCCTTTCTTTCCGCGAATAAATTGAACCGCATCATCAAGTCGCATTCCTACAATATTGAGGGGTTCCTTATCTCCCTGTGCAACTTTCAAAATCTCATCACCAGCTTTTAAACTACCCTGTCTCCAGGAAGCACTTCCGGGTATAATCCTCGTAACTTTAATATATCCATCATTTTGTTCTTGTAGTTGAGCTCCAATGCCTTCAAACTTCCCTGATATATCAATATCAAAATTCGTTTTTTCTTTGGGAGGCATATACCCTGAATGAGGATCGTAACTTTCTGTCAGTGCATTTAAATATGCTGAAAGGCGATCTTTTTCATTTAAACGATTCAATCGACGGAACATTACTTTATAATCGCTAGCAATTTTTTCTCTTGCTTTTTTCTCTAATGCTTCAAAAGATTCAACTTTAAAAGCAGTATCCTTATCAGCAATAGCATTTTCCTGAATGGTCAATAAATTATTCAAGTTAGCCAATGTTTGATATTTGAAAAGTTTCCTCCACCGTTCCTTTCTTTCTTTATCACTTTTTGGATAATCCAGCTTTTCAGGATCTGTTTCAAACTGTTCCTTTTTATTAAAGTTGAAAGGTTTTGCCAATATCTCTGAATAATATTTTTCTACTTCAGTTTGGCGTTTATTTATTAATTCTACTGTCTGATCAAAAAAATCAAAACTTTTGCTACTGATTTCGTCATCAAGGGAATATTTGAATTTATCCAATTCCTTAATATCCCGTTTCAAAAAATACCTTTTCCCATAATCCAGGTTTTCAATATATTTTTTGTACAAGCGGCCAGAAATAAGATCATCAACCTTATAACCTTCATAATGATTTGCCTCCAGAGTTTTGGTTAAAACTTCCAATAAAATTTTTTCTTTCCTGCCACTCTGATATATCGTAAAAGCAAACAATGCTACCAAAATAAGCGGTACAAAATATTTTATAAACTTCCTGTTCTTCATATCCTTTTTTGTAAAATGAATTTATGGTAACCTGTAAAAATCGCTTTTCCTGCGTTATTCAAAATTTTTAAAACATTAATCTACAGTAGTAAATTGAACTTTTAAGATTTTGAAAACCTTAATAAATCAATTTTTAGAGGATACCTTTATATATTACCGAATTAAAATTTCCCTTTAATATTTATTGCGAATTAATGAAAACTATTTAAGCTCTCAAAATAAAATAACTTTGTATAAACTATTTTAGTATTATTTTAGCCCTTTAATTAACGAAGATTAACATTTTTTCTCAATTCTCAAAACGACCATTAAATCATCAACACGAATCTTCTTTTAACAAAAGACAATCTTAATAGATATTAAGTTGCAACTATGGAAAGTATATCATTCAACCCTATTATTAATCTTGAGAGCAAAATACTTATACTTGGAACTATGCCAGGGATAAAGTCTCTGGAAGCGGATCAATACTACGCCCACCAGCGAAATGCTTTTTGGCCCATTATGTTTAAAATTTTCGATAAAAAATTGACAGAAAATTATAAAGCTCGAAAAGAATTTATCTTAAAAAACCATTTAGCTCTATGGGATACACTTATGTTTTGTTTCAGGGAAGGAAGTCTTGATTCTAAAATAAAAAAAGAACAACCAAATAGAATTTATGAGCTATTAAATACCTATCCCTCTATTCATTCTATCATTTTTAATGGGAAAGCTGCTGAAAAATTCCATAATAGATATTTTACAAAACAAAGTTCAATTTCGTATTATACTTTACCCTCAACAAGTCCTGCTAATGCAAGAAAAACATTCGACGAGAAGCTTTCAGGGTGGGCTATCATTAAAGAGCTTCTGAAATATTGAAGGCATTTGGGGTAATTTTCAGTTATAAAAGGAGATATTTTAACTTAAACAGCAAAATAATCCGGGTTTACATAATAACTGGTGATCACTAGCAGAATATGATTTCCCTAACTCCTCAAAACACACATAACAACCTGTTTTTTACGACCTTGAATCAATTAACTTTTTTTCGAAAAGAAGTTAAAACTTCCTTTTCAAACTCATTTTCAAAATTGGGGGTAAAAATTCCTTTACCTAAACCTTTTCTAATTTCATTAATAGACCAAAACCGACCTGCATCCAACTCCTTTTTATTAATCTGTATTTCTTGTTTTGTTTGTCCAAAAAATAAATATACCAGCTCCCGTTCAACATCACTTTCCCAAACGTATTTTTTAACGAACTGATATTTGGCTTTTGTTATACCAATTTCTTCACTTACTTCTTTTTCTAATCCTTGTTCAAGTGTTTCACCATCAGAAATATGACCACCCACTGCGGTATCCCATTTACCTGGTTGGGTAAGTTTGTTTTTGGGTCTTTTCTGCAAAAAAATATCACCCTGTTCATTAAAAAAATGCACATGAACTACAGGATGCAACAATTTTTTATCTCTATGACATAATGAACGCGGAGCTTTACCTATTACTTTTCCTTCTTCATCAACCAAAGGCAACCACTCTTCATTACGATAAATTCTGTTTTTCAATTTATTACGTAACAATTCAACTCCAAAATAAACACCAAACATGATATAAAACAATCCTCCGCTTATAAAAACCCAGGCTTCTTTACTCATAAAATATGCAGAATAAACTATAAAAAATACATGAGCTGAAAACAACCAAAACATGATTTTCATGCTTCTTTTAAACTGAGCTTCCATTGAAGAATTCATTTCTACCCCTTTCATATATCGCTGCCCCATTTTCATCATGATATTGTTCCCTGAAAAAGCAGAAACACCAATTAATAAACAGAAAATCAGTTCAATCAATGCCGGCTTTAACTTGAAAAAAATATCATTTTCAAGCAATAATGAAACGCCACCAAAAACCATCAAAAAAATAGTATCAATAATTACAAATTTTTCAATTCTTTTTTCCCGGATATATATAAATGCAAGTTCCAGTATACCAAATCCAAGTGCAAATAGGATTCCAGCTTCAGTACCTAACCATTCATCAACAATGATGAAAACCAATAAGGGTAAAAACCCCGGGAGCATTTTTTTTAATAAGTCTGCTTTGTTCATTTAATCTAATTATTTGTATGCCGAAAATAAAAAGAATTATCTAAGCATAAAATGCATAACGATAAATTTTATACATTTGTTTACAAATATGCAATGATACAGAAAACAAAAAAAATTAATGAACGCTAAGGATATTAGAATAGTTTATATGGGTACACCTGATTTTGCAGTAGCACCCTTAAAAGAACTAGTTGACAATAATTATAATGTTGTTGGAGTAATTACAGCAGCTGATAAACCTGCCGGAAGGGGAAAGAAAATTCGTGAGTCAGCTGTTAAAATTTATGCAAAAAAACAAGATATTACCATATTACAACCCGAAAAGTTAAAAGATCCGGAATTTAATCAACAGTTGAGTGATTTAAAACCTGATTTGCAGATAGTGGTGGCCTTTAGGATGTTACCGGAAATAGTATGGCAATTACCTAAATTGGGTACATTTAATTTGCATGCCTCACTCCTGCCCCAATACAGGGGTGCTGCACCCATAAACTGGGCAATTATAAATGGCGACAAGAAAACCGGATTAAGCACTTTCTTAATTGATAAAGAGATAGATACAGGAAGAATCCTATTGCAGGAAGAAATTAAAATTACAAATACAGACAATGCAGGTAGCCTACATGATAGAATGATGCAAAAAGGGGCAAAATTAGTTGCTCAAACAGTCAATTTGGTTTCTGAGGGGGTAGTCGCTCCAAAAAAACAAAACGAGCTGATATCTGATGTTTCACTCCTTAAACAGGCACCCAAAATTTTTAAGGACGATTGTAAAATAAATTGGCAACAAGAAGGTGAAGGAGTTTACAATTTTATTAGGGGATTAAGCCCCTATCCTACTGCATGGACTATATTTCAGAGCATGAACAGTGACAAAATTCTATCAGCAAAAATATTTGAAACTGAGTGGATTAAAGAAGAACATGGATTGTTTCCAACTGATATTGATAGCGATATGAAAAGCTATTTTCATATCGCTGTCCCTAATGGTTTTATTGCAATTAAATCAATACAATTAGAAGGAAAAAAAAGAATGAATATTGCTGATTTTTTAAGGGGTTTTGATATAGAAAATTATTTAATTGATCCAAAACCTTCATGTTTAATTTAGTAATTAGTAACTGGTAATTAGATTAACATTTGGCTCTGGTTTAAAATAACTCTGTTATCCGTGAACTTGAATTATTAGCTTTAAATATCTGGTAATTAGTCACTAGTAATTAGTAATTAAAATAAATGAATTCATATAGCTTATACATTAATGACTAATGACCAATATACCAATGGCTTCTATTTTTATAGAAAAGTTAAATATGATAAAAGCACACTTATTCTAAACTACAGCCTAACATTTTACCAATTAACCAATTACTATTTAACTAATTACTAATGTATGATTGAGAAAAAAATTACGACCACTATTTATGAATATGATTCTGTTAAAGAACTGAGCAGTGAAGATCAGGAATTAGTTACAAAAGCCAAAAAAATTACAGAACATTCATACGCACCCTATTCGCATTTTCATGTGGGTGCAGCATTAATATTAGAAAATGGTGAAATTATTACCGGGACAAACCAGGAAAATGCAGCTTATCCATCAGGACTTTGTGCCGAAAGAGTGGCTTTATTTTGGGCAAATTCACAGTTTCCTGATGTAGCTGTAAAAGCCATTGCTATTGCTGCCAAAACAAATGGTGGCTTTACTCCAGCTCCTGTATCTCCTTGTGGTGCTTGTCGTCAGGTACTTTTAGAAACGGAAACACGTTTTAAAAAGCCAATAAAAATTATACTGGCAGGGGATCAAAAAGTAGAAGTAATTGAAAATGCCAGATCACTTTTGCCAATTAACTTTGACGAAGAGTTTTTGAAGAAAAAATAGTCTCCAGTTTGCATACTGAAAACGGCCTACTGACTTTTCATCTTCACAAACTCATTCCATAAAACATCATCAGGTGGGTTTGCTTGTATTTTTATTTCCTCTTTACTAACAGGGTGAATAAATTCAATGCTCTTGGCATGTAAATGAATACCAGCATTTGGATTTGACCTAGGGAAACCATATTTAAGGTCACCTTTTATATGGCAGCCTATTTTTGCTAATTGTGCCCTAATTTGATGGTGACGCCCCGTATGCAATTCAATTTCAAGAAGATAATATTTGTTTGATTTTGCAGCTAAGCGATAACTTAAACTTGCTTTTCTGGTATCCGCTTTTTGCGTATCAAATGCATAGGATTTATTTTGCTTTGCATTTTTTTTCAGGTAATGGATAATAGTATCCTCTTCTTCAGGTGGTAATTTATCAACTACCGCCCAATACACTTTTTTTACGTCCCTATTTTTAAATAGTTCATTCATCCTGGTCAGCGCCTTACTGGTTCGGGCAAAAATTACAATCCCACTTGTCGGCCTGTCCAAACGGTGAACCAGTCCCAAAAACACATCGCCTGGTTTATTATATTTTTCTTTTATATAAGACTTTACTTTGTCAATAAGGGTAATATCCCCGGTTTTATCTCCCTGGACAATCTCAGAATTATCCTTGTTAACAATAATAAGGTGATTATCTTCGTGGATTATCTGCATTGTTTTTAAAATAAAATTATTTTAGATTTTTTCTTTAGGCAAGGCAAAATTTGCAAGCATAGCCGTAGCTACGGTTAATAATTTTAACGAAGCATAAAGGAAAAAGATTTATAAATTTGCTATGTTAATTAGGAATCGTACTACTAGTGCACGCTAATACAAAAACCCAAATAAATATAAAGGTATTTTTGTTTCGGTTCCATATTCGATATTATCAGCTGCGATATATGAGTTTTTAATATCTTTTATTTGTTTGAATGTCTTATTTTTCCCACCAACTTCAAATATAAATTCATTTTCCACATAAAAATCACCGGTTTTTGTATATTCCACATAATACATATTACTTGTTTGATTGAAAAAAAAAGTTTCCCGTAATGTCCCTATATTGATATTTAAATAATTCAGGGCATACATTAAATTAGGGTGTTGCAAATATATTTTTTCGGGTTTTTGCAATTTACTATCGCCTTTTGCATTTGTAAAAAGTAAATTAATTATATTCGCTTTATTCAAATAATGTAAAAATTGTTTCAATGTATTGCGGGTAATGCCTATTTTTTCACTTAACTTACTAATATTTGGCTTAAAAGGGGCTGATGTGGCTATTATATATAATAATTTTTTCATCTTTTCAATGCTTTCAATATTCAAGTCTAAATAAATAGGGATATCTGTTTCAATTGTTTGATTTATAGTTTCGTTCAACAATTGCAGATAGTTTATTTTATTTTCAATAAAATAAGGATAATATCCGATTTTATTATATTCTTCAATTTTGGAAACAGGACGAATTTTCGAGTTAATTTCCCGACATAACTCATAACTGTTTTTTAATAAATCAGATAATTCCAAAGCCCTAAAATCAGCATTTTCCGTAAAATTTATAAACTCCCGGAACGACAGTCCCTTGATATTATACATAACAGCCCTCCTGCTTAAATCAGATTTAGATTTTATCAAGGGTAAAATTGATGAACCTGTAAAAACAATTTTTAATTCTGCAAAATCATCATAAATATTTTTCAACTCTAAACTCCAATTTTTGTATTTGTGAACTTCATCAATAAATAAAAATTTTCCACCTTTTTTTACAAAAAGATCAACAAAATCACTAAGTGTATTTGAAGCAAAATATATATCATCTAAACTTACATAAATTGTAGATTTATCAATTGGCAGCTTATTTTTCACATATTGTAACATAAGAGTGGTTTTACCAACACCTCTTGCACCTTGTAGCCCAACCATTCTCGCATCCCAATTAATATCATTGTAATAATAACGTTTAAATTTTGCAGGTACACCAGCTACTTTTCGGTAAAATTTTTCTCTAATGCTTTCCATATAATTTAAAAACCTAAATCAAATTGATCTTTACAAAATACAAATATAACATATTTTTGACTTCCGCAAAAACCAAAGATTCTTTTTTTTGATCTTTACAAAAACCAAACATCACTCATTTTTGATTTCTGCAAAAACCAATATAAAAAAATAATTCCAGAAATATTTTTGATAAAACTTATGATAAGAATTATTGCAATATCCAGTACTCATTTTATCCTCAGAGACTACATGTCAAATCTCTAATTTGCTTGCCGCATCGATAATTGTATCCTTTTCCTTGGAATATCCACACTGATTACTTTCACTTTAACATGTTGGTTTAATGAAACTACATCTGCAGGATTACTCACATACTCATCCTTCAATTCTGAAATATGAACCAAGCCATCTTGTTTTACACCAATATCCACAAAAGCACCGAAATTAGTAATATTTGTTACAATCCCGGGTAGTTCCATTCCATCATACAGGTCTTCCATTTTGTGTATTCCCTGGGCAAATTCAAAAACAGTAATTTTTGTACGGGGGTCTCTTCCCGGTTTCTCCAATTCACTTGAAATATCTTTTAAAGTAGGCATACCTACTTTATCATCAACATATTTATTAAGTTGAATATTCTTTCGCTTATTTTCATCCTTAATTAATTCAGCAACATTTGTGCCCAGGTCTTTGGCCATTTTTTCAACCACGAAATATGATTCAGGATGTACAGCACTATTATCCAATGGATTATCAGCATTAGGAATTCGCAGGAATCCAGCAGCCTGCTCAAAAGCTTTTGCCCCCATCCTCTTTACTTTTTTCAATTGCTTTCGCGATATAAATGCTCCATTTTCTTTTCTGTGGTCAATTATATTTTGTGCCAGTTGAGGCCCAAGTCCTGAAACATAAGTCAATAACTGCTTACTTGCGGTGTTTAAATCTACTCCAATTGAGTTTACACAACTTTCAACCACACCATCAAGACTATGTTGGAGTTTCGTTTGATCAACATCATGCTGATATTGACCCACACCTATAGATTTGGGATCAATCTTAACCAGTTCAGCCAAGGGATCCATCAACCTTCGACCAATTGATACTGATCCCCGAACTGTTACATCATATTCAGGAAATTCTTCACGGGCAATTTTTGATGCAGAATAAATAGATGCGCCACTTTCATTAACCACAAAAACCTGAACATCTTTGTCAAATTTGACAACCCTTTTAATAAAATTTTCCGTTTCCCTTCCGGCAGTACCATTACCAATAGCCAATGCCTGGATATTATAGGAACTCACCAGGTGTCTTATTTTCTTTGCTGCCTGAATAGTCTCTGACTGAGGCGGATGTGGATAAATAGTTTCGTTATGAAGTAAATTTCCCTGTGCATCCAGGCAAACTAATTTACAACCAGTACGAAAACCGGGATCAATAGCCAATACCCTTTTCTCACCAAGTGGTGAACTTAAAAGTAATTGTCTCAAATTTTTAGCAAAAACAGAAATCGCCTCTTCATCAGCTTTTTCTTTAATTATTTTCCTAAACTCATTTTCAATTGAAGGTTTTAGTAACCTTGTATATGAATCAACCAGTGCTTTAGAAAACTGATTTGAACATGAATTATTTGCTAAGACATACTTACGTTCCAAATAATAAATAGTATCCTCTTTTGATGGGGAGATATCGAGTTTAAGAAAACCTTCTTTTTCACCCCTGAACATGGCCAAAATCCTATGTGACGGACTTTTTAATGCAGATTCGCCCCATTCAAAGTAATCTTTATATTTATGAGCTTCTTCCTCCTTACCTTTTTGAACCACAGACTGAACAACAGCCTCTTTCTCAAATTGTTTACGTACAATATTTCGCGCTTTTACATCTTCGTTTATTCTTTCTGCAATTATATCACGGGCACCTTGTAATGCCTCCTCAACTGTTTCCAGTTCATCATTTAAAAAAGTTTCTGCTTTAAGCTCTATATCTAAATTTTCTTCTTTGAAAATAATATCTGACAAAGGCTCAAGGCCTTTCTCTTTTGCCTTTACAGCCCGTGTTTTTCGTTTTTGCTTATAAGGAAGATACAGATCTTCCAAATCATTCAGTTCCTGAGCTTTTAAAATTTGCCCACGCAATTCGTCCGTTAATTTACCTGTTTTTTCTATGGCATTTAGAATGCTTTCCCGCCGTTTTTCTATTTCAGTATATTTTTCCTGTAAAGATTTTATCTCAGAAATTTGAACTTCGTCAAGATTCTCTGTTCGTTCTTTTCGATACCTGCTTATGAACGGTATAGTTGCCCCTTCTTCTAACAATTGCAATGTATTATCAACTTGTCTTTCTGACAATTGTAACACAGCACTGATTTTTTTTATGTATTTATTTTCCATTTTTTCAAATTTTCGCACCAAAGATAATGATTTGTAAATATTATAAAACAAAAAGTAAAATAAACCATAAAATATATTAAAAAAACAACATCATTATACTAACCTGATTAATTCATAATCTGTTCCGGTAAAAAATGATATTTAATATATTAATTGGCAACAAAATAAGATTATTGTATATTTAGGAACTATATTTAAAGTTTAATATATAATGATTAAAGATAATAAACACAAATACACGATCTTACAAAATAAAAATGTAATCATTGATTGTTTATTCGGAGAAATTTCATTTAAGGACTTTATTAATGCCAAAATAGAGCAATCTAAAAATGACAATTATGACCCAAAACATAATGTACTGATAGATTTTAGGAATTCAATACTTAAAATTGAAGAAAAAGAAATATCTGAACTTATAAATTATCCTAAAAAACATAAAGAGTTTTTTGGTGAAAGAAAAGTAGCATATTTAACAGACTCACCAAATCAAGTTGCTATAGGAATGTTAATCAATCTGGAAAATGACTTACCTGTTGATATTAAAATATTCAGTACTTTAAAGTTAGCTATTAAATGGATTGGCCTTTCTGAGAATGATGAAATAATGATTGACACAATATTGAAAAAAATGATTGACGAAAAATAGTTGTAGAGACGTACGGCCGTATGTCTCTACAATTTTCAATTATACTTATTACTAATTTAGTCCCAATTCCTGTAATCCTTGTTTAAAAACAATATCCCTGGGAATCCCTGCATTGGAAATATTATCCAAATCACTTTGCAATTCGTCACCTATCACTGCTTTTTCTTTCATAAGTGTAACAACACTATCATAATCACCATTACCCTGCAGTTTCAATATTAATTCAGAAAGCGAAACCATCGCTTCGGTCATTTTATCAAAATCGCAAGTGTAGGTACCATCTTCATTTTTAACAAATGCACCTTTCTCCTTAAAATAATTATAACGAACCAGATTGGCTTTACCATGGGCACTGGCAGCTCCAAAACGTATTGACCTGAAAATACCCGCCATAAAAGTTACGTAATTATCCATCAGGTCAACATCCAATTCTCCCATCTCTTTCAATTTTGTAACCAAGTACAAACCTAAAATATCTGCTTTACCCTCTTCAAGAGCAGAATATTGCTCCTGTAATGCCTCCCGAACAGTACCTTTTCCATTAATCGTATTTTTAATACCAAGACCATGTGCAACTTCATGAAACATAGTGTTTTCAAAGAAAGAATTAAATTTAACATGTTTTCTTTGGCTTGAATCAACAATTAAATCAGTTATAGGTAGTAATATATTGTCAAATTTAGCCTGCATAGCATTTTTTAACTGTAACCTACGACTACCTTTGGCTAATTGAACTTTCTCATCATTTGGCAGGTTAATAGCAATTGTTTTACTACCTGCATTGCAATCACCCGCATAAAAAACCACATCATAAGCGTTCAAATCCGAGTTTGCACCTGGTTTTTCTTTTTTGTACTGCTCTTCAGCAGGAATCCCCTTTTGAAGTTCTGGTAACAAGCTTGAAAATTTTGCAAGTTTCTCACTCCAACCCTTATCTTTTATCAAAATAAAACTTTCGTGTGCCGCTTTATTTCCAAAAAGAGCATCTTCATAGTTTTCAATCGGGCCAATCACAATATCAATACCATTAGTTTTCATATCCATCCAGGCCATATCACTTTCAAAATAGTCATCTGTTAATAAAGCCTTTGAGCGGAACTCTAAATATTTTTTCAAACCCTCATCTTCCGCCAATTCTGAAGCTTTTAATAACAACCCCGCCGCTTTTTCATGCTTTTCTTTAAAGAACACATGATAAGGGATAGTCATTAATGCTCCATTTTCATCACGTCGAACCATGGTATAAAGGCTGGCTTTATCTTCAGATTCGAATTTATCAAATTCCTCTTTGCTCATATCATGAGGATAGAAATTTGAACCTAATGGTTTAGCACCAAAATTACTTAGAAATGGTTCATTACCCTTTAGCCTTTCCCAAGGGCCATAATTAATAGCCGCAAATTGCTTAGCAGCTTCATCTGTAATTCCAGCCATCAGGGAATCCTTTTCACCATAAGCCTGAATCCAGTAAATTTCTTCCATTATTTTTGCCGCTTCAAATAAAAAGGGTAACATTTCCTTTTCCTTTTCAGATAGTTTTGATAAATCTGCTGTTAAGGTAAAAATTGCAAATTCATTTACTTTTTTCTGCATTTCTGAGATCATTTCTTCAGTTGACTCATCATTTTCTTTTTCAGAGCTTTCACAAGCCGAAAAAATAAACAAGCCAACTAAACTTGTTAGGATAAATAATTTTTTCATGCGATTATATTTTATTATTATTAATTGTCATAGGCAAAATTATTTTTTTCTGTTTAAATTAAAAATTATTTTATCTGTTTATATTTAATTATTTTTAATGGCCAGATAGCCTGTTCCGCCAAAGCGGAAGAACATCCACATTCTACAAGCGACACACTCAAAGTATACTAC
>JBDLJL010000078.1:0-23702 GCA_039714415.1 Bacteroidota bacterium | reverse complement strand
ACATTAATAAAGAAAAATCAAAGAATTACATTGTATTTAGGTTAATGAAGATTCTAAAGGACATATTATCAGGAGTTGAAATTCTGGATCATAAAGGTGATTTGAATATTGCCATTGTTGGAATTAATGTTGATTCAAGAGCCATTAAACACAATGATGTTTTTGTTGCTATTCGTGGGACAAAAGTTGATGGCCATAATTTCATTGAAAAAGCAATTGAAAATAATGCTATTGCCATAATATGTGAAGAATATCCATCAACTTTAAAAGATGGGTTAACATACATTCGTGTTAAGAATTCCGCAAAATTAGTGGCTTATCTTGCTGCTAATTTTTATGACAAACCATCTGAAAAACTTAAAATAATTGGAGTTACAGGTACAAATGGTAAAACGACCATAGCTAGTTTGTTGTTTGAATTATTTAATAATTTACATTTGAAATCTTCATTAATTTCTACTGTAGCCTACTATATCGGTGATAAAAAATACAAAGCAACACACACAACCCCTGATGCAATCAGGTTAAATCAATTGTTTGCTGAAATGGTCGAAGAAAATTGTGAGTATTGTTTTATGGAAGTGAGTTCACACGCCATTGATCAATACAGGGTGGACGGAATTAATTTTAAAGGGGCAGTTTTCACTAACCTTACACATGATCATTTGGATTATCATCAAACATTTAAAAATTACAGGGATGCAAAGAAAAAATTGTTTGATGGTCTGCCCGAAACCTCTTTTGCTCTAGTAAATACCGATGATAAAAATGGGTTGGTAATGCTACAAAACACCAAAGCAAAAAAGAATACTTATTCGTTAAAAAGAGAAGCTGATTTTAAAACAAAGGTTCTTGAAAGCCATTTTAATGGAACTTTAATGACTATAAATAACTTTGAGCTTTGGACTTTGTTTACCGGTCATTTTAATGCATTAAATCTGACAGCAGTTTATGCAACAGCTTATTTATCCGGGATTAACAAAGAAGATATCATAACAAATATTAGTACTCTAAAACCGGTTAAAGGTAGGTTTGAAACTATACAGAAAAATAAAATAACTGGAATTATTGATTATGCTCATACACCTGACGCTATTGAAAATGTGTTATTTACGATAAATAAAATAAAAGCGGATAGTCAGGAACTAATTACGGTTGTTGGTGCTGGTGGTGACCGGGATAAAACCAAAAGGCCGGTCATGGCAAAGGTCGCTGTTGAAAACAGTAATAAAGTGATTTTAACATCAGATAATCCCAGAACTGAGTCGCCTGAAGATATTCTTGATGATATGGAAAGGGGGGTTGTCTTTGCTGATAGAAAAAAAGTGTTGCGAATTGCGGACAGAAAGGAAGCTATTAAGACTGCCTGCATTATTGCTAAGGAGAGTGATATAATTTTTATAGCCGGTAAAGGGCACGAAAACTATCAGGAAATAGATGGTGTAAGATATGATTTTGATGATAAACAGGTATTTGTGGAACAAATGAAAATATTAAATGGGTAATCTAAAATCTAAAATCGTAAAAAATGTTTTATTATCTTTTTAAATATCTAGATGAGCTTGGATTTCCCGGTTCAGGAATGTTTCAGTATATTTCATTTCGCTCAGGGCTGGCTATCATTACGTCTTTGATTATTTCTTTACTTTATGGGAAAAAAATCATACGATTTTTACAGCGTAAACAAATAGGTGAGGAAATACGTGATTTGGGTCTTGAAGGGCAATACCAAAAAGTGGGCACACCTACGATGGGTGGTGTGATTATTATTGCTTCCATTCTAATTCCTACCCTGTTTTTTGCACGTTTAGATAATGTGTATATTCTGTTGATGATTGTAACAACCATTTGGTTGGGGTTCATTGGGTTTGTGGATGATTATATTAAGGTGTTTAAAAAAAATAAAGAAGGTCTTTCAGGGAAATTTAAAATAGTTGGACAGGTAAGTCTTGGGCTTATTGTTGGATTAACAATGTATTTGAGTGATGATGTGGTTATTCGTGAGCGTCCGGTTGTTTCAGATTCGCTTAATAATACATCCCTGACTTTTTCAAATGCCCTTAATGGTCGTCAAGAAACAAATAATGATGTTAAATCAACTAAAACAACCATACCTTTTGTAAAGAATCATGAGTTTGATTATGCCTACCTGGTTGGTTTTCTTGGTAAATATAAAACCCCGGCTGCCTGGATAGTATTTGTTTTAATTACTATTTTTATCATTACAGCTGTTTCAAATGGCGCTAACCTCACTGACGGATTGGATGGGCTGGCGACAGGAGTTTCTGCCATTAGTGTAGTAACATTAGGTGTTTTTGCCTATTTGTCCGGTAATATTATTTATTCAAGTTACCTGAATATAATGTATATCCCAAGCATAAGTGAACTGGTGATTTTTGCCAGTGCAATTATTGGTGCAGCCATTGGTTTCTTGTGGTACAATTCATATCCCGCACAAATCTTCATGGGTGATACAGGGAGCTTGACTCTTGGTGGTATTATTGCTGTTTTCGCTATTTTGATTCGTAAAGAACTATTAATCCCATTGTTAGGAGCTATATTTTTAGTTGAAAACCTATCAGTAATGATTCAGGTTGGTTATTTCAAATACACAAAAAAGAAATTTGGGGCAGGCCGAAGGGTATTTAAAATGGCACCTTTGCATCACCATTATCAGAAATCAGGTTTTCCGGAACCCAAAATTGTAACGAGGTTTTGGATCGTAGGGATACTTTTGGCAATAATTACAGTCATTACATTGAAAATAAGATAGCTCTAAAATTTGTAAATGTGGAAATTGGAAAATTTGGTGATGAGAAATTTTGAGTATTAACTTTATGAAATCTAAATTAGTCATATTGGGTGGAGGCGAAAGTGGTACAGGTGCTGCTGTATTGGCTATGAAAAAGGGTTTCGATGTTTTTGTGTCAGATATTTCGAATATTAAAGAGGAGTATAAAGTTATTCTTAATGAACATAATATACCATGGGAAGAGAACAAGCATACACAATCAAAAATTCTTGGGGCAGATGAGGTAGTAAAAAGCCCTGGAATACCTGATAAAGTAAAAATAATTCAATTAATTATAGAAAATAAAATAAATATTATTTCTGAAATTGAATTTGCTTCGAGGTATTGTAATGCTAAAAAAATATGCATTACCGGAAGTAATGGAAAAACCACTACTACGATGTTGGTTTATCATATTTTAAAAAAAGCCGGTCTGCATGTTAGCCTTGCCGGTAATGTAGGGCAAAGTTTTGCCATGCAGGTGGCGAAGTCTGACTTTGACTATTTTGTGATTGAGTTAAGTAGTTTTCAGTTAGATCATATGTTTGATTTTAGGGCAGATATTGCGATTTTACTTAATATAACGCCGGACCATCTTGATTGGTACGACTATAATTTTCAAAAATATGTTGATTCAAAATTCAGGATTACCCGTAATCAGGATAATTCCTGCTATTTTATTTATAATAATGATGATGAAGTAATAGTAAATAAACTTAATGTAATAAATTTAAACTCTAATAACATACCATTTTCCATATATGAAAGTCTTGATATGGGTGGTGAAATACAAAAAAATTCTATGTCAGTAAATTTGGAAACCAGTTCGTTTGAGATGAATATATATGATTTAGCTTTACAAGGGAAACATAATTTATATAATTCCCTGGCTGCAAGTATTTCGGCAAAATTATTAGAAATAAAAGATCCTGTTATCAGGGAAAGCCTTTCTGATTTTCAAGGAGTTGAGCATCGTTTAGAAAAATTTATTAAAGTGCATGGTATTTTATTTATAAACGATTCAAAATCAACTAATATTAATTCCTGTTGGTATGCACTGGAAAGTATGGATAAGGATACAGTTTGGATAGTTGGTGGAGTGGACAAAGGGAATGATTATTCAATGCTTACTGAATTAATAAAGGGAAAAGTTAAAGCTATTGTTGCCCTTGGTGCTGACAATGAAAAAATACACAAGGCTTTTGATGATATTGTTACTGTGTATGATGCAGGGTCAATAGATGAGGCGGTTAAAACATCATATTATTTAGCCAGTGATGGTGATGTTGTGCTTCTTTCGCCAGCTTGTGCAAGCTTTGACCTTTTTGACAATTATGAAGACAGAGGAAGAAAGTTTAAAGAAGCTGTTAGGAAGTTATAACAACAAAAGCAATTTGTCAATTTAGCAATTTAAAGAAAAAATGAGTAATTTTTTTTCAAAATATTTTTTGGGTGATAAAGTTATCTGGATAATTGTTGTATTTCTTTCAATTATATCCATACTTGCAGTATATAGTTCAATTGGAGATCTTGCATATAAATATGCCGGGGGAAATACTACTTATTATTTATTCCGTCATTTGAAATTTCTTATAGGGGGTTTTGTAATCATGTATTTTATTCACAGGATTCCTTATAAAGTGTTTTTTTCACTTTCTCAACTAATTATTGTAGTGGCCATCTTGCTTTTGATCTTTACTTTAATAATGGGTGTTACAAGGAACGAGGCAACCAGGTGGTTGACTATGCCTGGCTTGGGCTTTGAATTTCAGACATCTGATATTGCTAAATTTGGCCTGATTGTATATATAGCCAGGGTGCTTTCAATGAGTCAGGAAAGTGAAGATAAATTAAATGAGGCATTTTTAAGAATTATTGTTCCTGTGGGACTTGTTTGTGGGTTGATTTTACCTTCAAATTTGTCCACTGCGGTTTTGTTGTTTATGACAGCTTCTATACTAATGTTTATAGGTAGAATCAGCTTTAAAAAATTATTGTACTCATTTGGCGTCCTTACTGTTTTTTTGTTGGTAATTATTGTATTCTCAATGGCGATGCCCGAAAAATTCAGGGTAGGCACATGGTCAAATCGAATTGAGCGGTTTTTTAATGATGATACTGAAGACGATTATCAGGCAAATTTGGCAAAAGTTGCAATAGCAACATCCGGAGTGGTGGGTAAAGGTCCGGGCAATAGCACGGTAAGATACTCATTACCACAGGCATACTCTGATTTTATTTTCGCAATAATTATTGAAGAATGGGGTTCAGCTATGGCATTTTTCATTTTGGCTTCATATTTAATTCTCTTATATCGTGCTGGAATGATTGTTAAGAAAACTTCGCGGACTTTTGCTGCTTTTTTGGCAATTGGTATAACTATGCTGTTGGTATTTCAGGCATTGACAAATATGGCAGTTGCTGTTGGTATTTTGCCGGTAACAGGCCAACCATTGCCTTTGGTTAGTATGGGAGGTACATCACTTTTAATAACTTTTGGTTCTTTGGGTATACTTTTGAGTATTAGTCGAAGTTTAAGTGAAGAAACACCAATAGAGCCAGAAATTGAGGAAATTACGGTAATTAGTTAGTTTGATTGACTTGTAAAGTTTTAAAATTTGAAAACAAAAAAAATCATAATTAGTGGTGGTGGAACAGGGGGACATGTTTTCCCGGCAATAGCTATAGCTAATGCCCTTAAAGAAAAAGACCCTTCAGTTGAAATATTATTTGTTGGTGCAAATGGTAAAATAGAGATGGAAAAAGTTCCTGAAGCTGGTTACCAAATTAAAGGTCTGCCGGTTAGAGGCTTTTTACGGAAGCTTTCGTTAAAGAACTTTGTGGTTGTTTTTAATTTGCTAAAAAGTTTATTTATATCATATAAAATAATAAAAACGTTTAAACCGGATATTGTAGTTGGTGTTGGCGGGTTTGCAAGTGGACCGGTTGTATATATAGCAAGCCTGTTTGGTGTTCCGGCATTATTGCAGGAACAAAACTCATACGCTGGTATAACGAATAAACTTTTAGCAAAAAGGGCAAAAAAAATTTGTGTTGCATACGATAATATGCATCGGTATTTTCCTGAAAGTAAGATTATAAAAACAGGTAACCCTGTAAGACAAACCTTATTTAATAATAAGTTCGAAAAGGAACTGGCAATAAATTATTTTGGGCTTGATAAAGGAAAAAAAACAATTCTGATTCTAGGTGGGAGTGGTGGTGCCAGATCCATTAACGAAGCAGTAATTAATAAACTTAAAGAGCTGAAAGTGTCAGATATTCAGGTGGTTTGGCAAACAGGCAAGTTCTATAATAAGACCTCGAATGAAGCAGCCACTAAGATGGAAATGAAAAATTGTTTTGTAAAAGATTTTATAATCAGGATGGATTATGCATATCGAGCTGCTGATATTGTAATATCAAGAGCCGGGGCAGCTACCATCTCTGAACTGTGCTTGTTGGGAATACCTGCTGTTTTGGTTCCTTCACCAAATGTGGCAGAAGACCATCAAACAAAAAATGCGATGGCTTTGGTTGAAAAAAATGCGGCAATACTAATTCGTGATAAAGAAGCGAAAGAAAATATGATTGAAGAAGCTTTGAATTTGATTCATAATGCTGATAAATTGAAAGAGTTAGGTCAAAATTGTTCAAAATTGGGTATAGAAAACTCCGACAAGATTATTGCTGAAGAAATTTTGAATATTGTGAGCCTAACGTAGAAATTGACGTTTTCTAGCAAAATCATTTAAATAATTGTGTAAAATAAGTTAATTATACTTGTCAATTTGTATTTTATTTTTTAATTTTACCTATTAAAATTTTCATTATGAGGAATAAACCTGGCGTTTTAATAAAAAATCAAATATTAATTATTCTGATTGCTTCTTTATATCTTTTTAGTTCATGCAAGGAGAATGATTCAAATTATGACAAGTTACGCTTATCTGAGAATGGACTTGCCCTGGCAAATAAGGCGGTAAATTCTTATCAAATGTTAAATGATGCATTAAGGGGGCAGCAATATGATAATGAGATGATTAGAGTTTTAACTGATCATTCTCCTGCAACTTATTTAATGCAATTAAATAATACTCAATCTGAAATTATTGCGGTAAATATTAAAAAGCAGGCTGCATATATTTTGTTTAGGAAGGCATATTCATCATACAATTTGTTTTTAGATCAAAATTTCGACTACGGAAATTCTAATCTACAAAATTCACTATATGCTGCATGTGCAGTATTAGATTCTTTTGAAATATCTGATATTTATACAGAGCGTGTACAAATTTTGAGACAACAAATTTATGGAGGTCATTTTAAGGAACAAGTAGTCTTTTTGGAGCTCAGTAAATTATATGCTGACCTTTGGGACCAGGATTCTCAAAAATGGTTTATGCTTCTGGAAAAAGGGCTTAAAAATTATAAAGAAGGAATAAATAAAATTACAAATAATTCATTTGATGCTTCTAAAGTAAAAAAGTTAGTTGATAAACCTTATAAAGATGAAGCAGTTCTGGTAAATCTTTACAAACTTCAATTAGTAAAAGAAAAAGAATTGCAAGTAGAAACCATAACGGGTGAGATACAAAAAGTTTCCACAAGTTTTGTGATATTAATAGAACTAAATGGGGAGTTGTCAAAAAGAAAACCTGACTTGGGGCGAATAAAAACATTAAATGATCAGTTGGCAGCAATTGTAACTAATTAATCGATATTGGATTTAAATAATGTACATAGTGTGTATTTTGTGGGGATAGGGGGCATCGGAATGAGTGCTCTGGCTCGTTATTTTAGCTATTTGGGTAAGGACGTTTATGGGTATGATAAAAATGAGACAAAACTGACTAAAAAATTGGTGGCAGAAGGAATAGAAATACATTATAAAGATGATGTTAACTTAATTCCTGAAATATTTGCTAAAGATAAAAAGGCTTCATTAATAGTTTATACACCAGCTATTCCGAAAGATCATACTGAGCTGAATTATTTTATAGATAACAGCTTTATAATGCATAAACGTGCCGAGATACTTGGCTTAATAACAAGGGATTATAAAACCATTGCTGTAGCTGGCACCCATGGTAAAACATCTGTATCAACTATAGCCTCACACATACTTAAACAAAGCAATTTGGCTTGTTTTGCTTTTCTTGGCGGTATATCAAAGAATACAAATTCAAACCTGATTTTGCCGAAAACAAGTTCAGCAGAAAAAGTTGTAGTGGTTGAAGCAGATGAGTTCGATCGTTCATTTTTACACCTAAATCCATATATTGCATTAATAACCTCTATTGATGCAGATCATCTTGATATTTATGAAGATAAGGCTGACTTGGTCAATTCTTTTGAGCATTTTGTCAAGAATATTGGTCAAAATGGAATACTTATTTGTAAAAATAATATAAATTTGCAAGTTGATAGTTCTGTAAAACAATATACATACTCTTTAGAGGATACTGCTGATTTTTATGCAAATAATCTTCAAATGAATAATGATGGAACATATTCTTTTGACTTGGAAACCCCTAAAGGTGTAATTAAACAGCTTAGAATGGGAATGCCGGGCAGAATTAATGCTGAAAATGCTGTTGCGGCTGCTGCTTTAGCTGTTTTATCAGATGTAGAAGAGGATGTTGTTAGAACTCAATTAGGGTCATTCAAAGGAGTAAAAAGACGTTTTGATTTTCAGATTGCAACTGAAAGCTTTGTTTTTATTGATGATTATGCTCATCATCCGGAAGAACTGAAGGCATTTATTTCATCTGTGAAAGAAATGTTCCCCGGAAAAAAAATCACGGGCGTTTTTCAGCCACATTTGTATAGCAGGACACGCGATTTTGCTGATGAATTTGCCCTTAGCCTTGGCATGCTTGATGAATTAATTTTACTTGATATATATCCGGCAAGAGAAAAACCCATTGAGGGTGTAAGTTCAAAAATTATTTTTGATAAAGTAAAGCTTGATAAAAAAACAATGTGTGTTAAAAATGAATTACTTATGCAATTCCAAGATAATAAACCGGAAGTTTTATTAACAATGGGTGCAGGAGATATTGATAAATTGATTGAATCTATAAAAGGTAGTTTAAATCTAAAATAAACCAATTACTAATGGATGACAAAAGAGCATTATAAAACATGTTGCGAGTTACGGGTTACAAATTACAAGATTGTGAAGTTCCGTGCAACTTGCAACCTGCATCAAAAATGCTGATTTAATTAAAATAGCATCCAATTTGAAGAGTTGTTAATGAATCGTAAATTTTTTTTTAAAGAGTGAATAAGTATTTGGCAATAGGGTTTTGGATATTGGTATCAGTTTACTTTTTTGTTGTACTGGGTTTTGTTGGTGGCCGACAAAAGGAATCTTTGTGTACATCAATAAATGTAATTGTAAAAGATACCTTAAAATATCGTTTTGTTGAGAAAGATGATCTTGTGAGGCTAATTGATCCCGATGAAGGAAAAGTCCTTGGCAAATCTATGGGAGATTTAAACATTTCTCAGCTTGAAAAAATCATTAACAATCAACCATATATAAAATCGGCCCAGGTGTTCAAATCAATAAATGGTGAGCTGAATATTGAAATTGTTCAACGAAACCCAATTATAAGGATTATTAATAAAAATAACCTTGGATTTTATATTGATAATGAGGGTGAGCTTTTGCCATTGTCAAAAAAAATATCATTGCGTTTACCTACTGCGAATGGATATATTCAATTTCAACCTGATTTTGATTCATCTGTTAATATTTTTTCTGATGAATATAAAAATGACGAAAATGCAAAAATTTTAAGAGAACTTTCTACCCTGGCAAATTTTATTAACAATCATGTTTTTTGGCAGGCGCAAATTCAACAAATATTCGTTAATATAGAAAAAGAGTTTGAATTAGTTCCGTTAGTTGGAGCTCAAATCATCTTGTTGGGGAAAATTGATAATTATAGGGATAAATTCAGAAATCTTGAAGCGACCTATAAAAAGGGATTTTTATATAAAGGTTGGAATAAATATAAAAAAATTAATTTAAAATACGAAAACCAGGTAATTTGTGAAAAGAAATAAGTTAACCCATAATCAGGAAAAGATGGACCATGAAGAGATAACACGAATTAATAACAAATCATTAGTCGAAAATTCTGATAAGTTTACAAGGGATGGACGAATAATAGCGGCAATTGACATTGGTACAACAAAAATTGTTGCTATTATAGGCGCTGTTTCTGAAGAGGGAAAAGTAAAAATATTGGGTATGGGCAAAAGCTCCTCTAAAGGTGTTAAAAGAGGTGTTGTATTGAATATTGAAGAGGCTGCTGCATCTATTCAAGAGGCGGTTGAGCAGGCTGAAAAAGAATCTGGTTTCAAGTTTAATGATGTGTATGTTGGTATTGCTGGTCAGCATATTAAAAGTATGAAAAACCGTCATTCAAAGTATATTCAGTCAAAAGACAGTGAAATAAAACAATCCGATATTGATGAACTGCTTGAAGATATGCATAATATTGCTCTTGATGCAGGAGAAGAAATCATTCATGTAATCCCTCAGAGCTACACTGTTGATAATGAGAGTGGTGTAAAACAGCCCATTGGCATGTTTGGAAAACGCTTAGAAGCTAATTTTCATATTGTCGTTGGTGAAATTGCTTCAGCTAAGCATATTTATAAATGTGTTGAGCGTGCAGATCTTAAGGTAAATAAAATGATCCTTGAGCCACTTGCGTCATCATCAGCCGTTTTATCAAGTGATGAAAAGGAAATTGGTGTGGCTATGGTTGACATTGGTGGAGGTACCACGGACTTAGCCATTTATTATGATGGCATTTTAAGGCATACGGCTGTAATTGCCTTAGGTGGTTTTGTTATAACAAAAGACATTAAAGATGCTTGTGGAATTTTGCATCGCCAGGCAGAACAGTTAAAAGTTCAGTTTGGTACGGCTTTAGGTGAAGCTGCACCTGAAGATATTGTTTCTGTTAAAGGGATTTCGGGAAGAGAACCAAAAAAAATATCCATTAAGTTTTTATCTAAAGTTATTCAGGCCAGAATGGAAGAAATAATAGACCATGTTGTCTTCGAGATTGAAAATTCGGGTTTTGCAGATAAAATTGGTGCTGGGATTACTATTACCGGTGGAGGTGCATTACTCAAGCATTTACGTCAGCTTATGAGCTATAAAACAAGTCTTGATGTTAATGTTGGTTATCCTAGCCGTTCACTTTCTGTTGAAAACCAGGAAGTGAATTTACCGATGTATTCTACTGGTATTGGTTTGCTTCTTTCAGGTTATCAACTTGAAAAAGAAAACGGATTTAAGGAATTTGAGAATGAAACTGATGCTGTTGATGATCAGCCATTGGATAATCTGGAAGAAATGGAGGTAGAAGAGAATACGGAAGACAATATCCTGAGTAATATAAAAGAAAAGATAAGTAATTTGTTTGAAGATAAAAGTACGAAAATGTAGTATTAAAGAAGAATATCATGGAAGATTTAATACCTTTTGATTTACCAACAGAAAAATCATCAATAATAAAGGTTATTGGTGTAGGTGGAGGTGGAAGCAATGCTGTAAGTTTCATGTTTCAACAGGGAATGACTGATGTTGATTTTATTGTTTGCAATACTGATCAGCAGGCATTGGTAAACAGCCCCGTCCCCATAAAACTGCATCTGGGTCAAACACTTACTGAGGGACTTGGAGCAGGTAATAAACCAGAAAAAGGAAGAGAAGCAGCTGTTGAAAACCTTGATGATGTAATCAAAGTATTGGAAAATAATACAAAAATGGTTTTCATAACCGCTGGTATGGGTGGGGGAACAGGAACGGGCGCAGCACCTGTTATTGCAAAAGCGGCCAGGGAGTTAGGCATTCTTACAGTCGGTATCATCACTATTCCATTCCGTTTTGAAGGAAAAAGGCGTATAGAACAGGCAGTTAAGGGTGTACAGGAAATCAATAAATATGTCGACTCATTATTGGTTATTAATAATGAGCGACTTAGGGAGATATACGGTGACCTTGGTGTTACTGATGCTTTTTCAAGGGCTGATAATGTTTTATCGGTAGCTGCAAAGGGAATTGCTGAAATAATCACTAAAAAGGGACATGTGAATGTTGACTTTGCTGATGTTAAAACGGTGATGACAGAAAGTGGTGTGGCCCTTTTTGGTTCTGCACAGGCAGAAGGTGAAGGCAGGGCATTACATGCAATCCAGGAAGCATTAAATTCTCCGTTACTAAATAATAATGATATTACCGGAGCACAAAATATTTTATTGAATATTTCATTTGGAGAAGAGGATGTTACTGTGGATGAAATTTTTGAAATCACTAATTTTGTTCAGGATGCTGCTGGTAATACAGCTGACTTGATTTGGGGATACAATCAGGATACTAGTCTGGGAAAGAAAATTAATGTTACCGTTATTGCAACCGGTTTTGAAACAGATGTTATACCTGAGTTGTATGCGAGTAGGCCTGCTTTTAAGCGTAGCCCAAAAGTTGAAGACTTTTCATTGGAAGAGAATATATTAAGTGAAGAAGTAGATTTTGAAGTAAATTATACTAATGATGATTTAAAGCTCATATCTACGAATTCTCAGACTTTTAATCAAAACGAACCAGTTCAAAATGAGGGTTTTGGTGTTGAAAGCCAAGAGGAAGAAATAATTGTTCATCAGCAAAATCCACAAGAGGAAAATACAGATGATGAGGACGAAAGGGTGAGAAAAGCTCTTGAAAGATTGGCACAAATGGAGGATGTGAAGAAAAAAATGGAACAAAAAAATCAAAAGGTTGATAGAAATGCAAAAGCAATTGACGAACTAGAAAATATTCCTGCCTATAAACGAAGAAATGTGGATTTGGACCTGGAAGGGGATATTGAAGATTCAAAAGTGTCACGCTATGTTTTAAATGATGATGATGATGAAGATGATATTGAGCTATCAGAAAATTCTTATCTCCATGATAATGTAGATTAATGTAATAATTGTGGATAATAGGATAAAGACAAAAGTTAATAAAAAATATAAAAAAATGGGTTTGTTAGAAAAAATAAATAATGATTTGAAGGCTGCAATGAAAGAAAAGATTGCTGCAAAACTTTCAGCTTTAAGGGCAGTTAAAAGTGAATTGTTGCTTGAACAAACTTCATCAGGAGCTTCGGAAGCTATTTCAGAAGAAAAAGGAATAAAAATTATTCAAAAATTAATTAAGCAACGTAAAGATTCTGCCGAAATTTATAAAACGGAAAATCGAAGCGATCTTTACGAAAAAGAAATAAGTGAAATTGAGTTTTTGGAAGCTTATTTACCTGAACAAATGGGCGATGAAGAATTGACCGCCATTATTAAATCTGCAATAGATGAAACAGGAGCAGGCTCAATGAAGGATATGGGCAAAGTAATGGGAATTGTAAATAAAAAAGTCGCCGGTAAGGCTGAAGGGAAAATTATTGCTCAAAAAGTAAAAAGTTTATTGGCATAAAATATTGATCATTTTTCTTGTAGAGACACACGGCCGTGTGTCTCTACAAGAAAAAGCCTATCGACACACACCACCTCACCACCTTACTTATTATTCTGTCTGTTATTGTGAAATTATACTACAACAAAACGCACAGGATTTTGAGCCTTCCTCGTTTTGAGCACCACAAACCGGACAAGTATACTCTTGATTATTAGTGCTTTCTTCAATTACTAATTCATTGCAGTTTGGGCAAATTAAGTCCTGTTCATCTATTATTTCGCCACATTTTGGACAGTTTTTTGTTATTTTTTTCAAGTGCGTTTATTTTGTAGCTTATAAACTAATAGGTAACACATCTTTTTTCAACATACCTTGAATTTAATATGCGCAATGTTCCCATATAATCCATGCTGAATTCTATTAAATCACCAACTTTATAATTATTCTTGTTTTCCTTTAAATCTACAACAATCATGTCAGAACTAGCACCGGCAAATTCTATTGTTTTGTCTTTTGCATAAATATGTTCGTGCTCAACATCTAACAGGCCTAAATCAATAATTGCACGATATGAAGTTTCACCAATTAAATTTTCATCAAATTCTTGCGTTTCTCCTTCAACGTTTGTGCCCATATCCCCCATAGGTATCATTGGTTTTTCAATTAACTCAATAATTTCTGTAAAAAGGGTAAAAACATTATCATTCATTTTATTATATGTTGTGTTATGATACACATCTGTACCAAGAAACAATGTTTCACCAACCCTGAAATGATTAATTCCCTTTGGCAATAAGTTTTGAAAAATTAGGGGAATGGTAACTGATGACCCACCTGAAACAAAAGGTATCTGTTTATCAAATTTTGCTTCCACTAATTGTTCGTAAAGGCTTAACTGTATTAATTTATCATGATTGGGTAGAACACCGTATAAACATGCCAAATTAGTTCCAATACCAACAACTTCAATGTTTTTTTGTTCAAAAACCTGGGAATAGAACTCTATAAATTCTTCACGTAAAACACCTTCACGCAACTCACCAAGTTCAATCATAATAATGATTTTGTGTGTTTTGTTTTGTTTCCTGGCTTCTTTAGACAGTAGTCGTATGGTATCAAATTCTGTGTTAACACTAATATCTGCGTATTTAACAATATCAGATATTGCACGTTTGGCCGGTGGTTTTATATAAATGGTTTCAACTTTAGGGTTAATTTCCTTAATCATTTTTAGGTTTGATGCCCGGGAATCACAAACTTGATTAATACCAAGCTTTAACAATTCAGTTAAATACTGTTTACTTCCACTAAGCAGTTTGGAAACAACTGACCATTTTATATTGTTACTTTTAAATAACTTGTCAAGATATTCATAATTTTCTTTTAGCCTTGTTGTATTCAATGTTACGTATGCCATATTTTATTTTTAAATTATTTTACGTTCTATATTTTTCGGTAAATGCGATAAAATTTCGTAATTAAGTTCATCACTAATATTGCTAAATGCAGACACCTTAATTTCTAATTCTCCCTGTTGACCAATTATTACTACTTCATCATTAATTTTTGCATCAGGAACACCCGTAATATCAGCAATTATCATATTCATATTAACAACACCTATTACGCCACACCTCTGTCCATTAATAAGTACCCGCCCTTTGTTGCTTAGTGAGCGATTATAGCCACATGAATATCCTATAGGAACTAGTGCTGTTTTAATATCAGTTTGTGCAAGGAAAGAAATTCCGTAGCCAACAAATTCTCCTGTTTTTACATCTTTTGTCGACATTATTTTGCTTTTCCAACCTAAAATTCTTTGCAACGGGTCAACTTTATTTTTTTTGTTTCGCGTATAATGGATAAATGCTTCCATACTTGACCAAAAACCGTACTGCATAATACCTATTCGTACCAGGTTCATTCTTGCTTTTTTATACACAAAAGAGGCTGCTGAGTTTGCCACATGTTTATATTCAGGAATAATATCATTTATTTCCAAAATAGAATACATGGAACGGTATTTCTTTAATTGGTTTTGAATTCGTTTATAATTAGAGATGCTTTCTGCACCCGCAAGATGTGTGCAAAATCCTCTAATTAAAAAATGTTCACGGTTCTTATTTATGATAGAAATGGCTTTTTTTAACTCTTTTTTATCCAAGCCTGAACGATTCATGCCTGTTTCAGCCTCGAGATGGATTTTTGCTTTTATTCCTAATTGTTTTGCATTTATCAAAGCGGTTTGCAATCGTTCAATATTAAAGACAAAAAACTCAAAGCCTAATTCAATTGCATTTTTAATTTTTTCGTCTGTAATCCAACCCATTATCATAATTGTTGCTATCCCTGCAAGACTTTTATGAACTTTTTCTGCTTCATTAAAATCAAAAACCGAAAAATGGTCTATACCTTCTTTTTCAAAAAGAGGAACTATTTGTTCAATACCATGTCCGTAAGCATTTGCTTTTACAACAGATGAAATTCTAACTTTAGTGCCAAGTTTCTTTTTTAAGAACCGAATATTATTCTTAACTGCTTCTTCTCTTAGAGTTATTGTTGAGCTGTCGTTCATTTTTAAAAGTTTACTTTTTTATAAATTGAGCAAAAAACTTTAACCCCAGTTTCAATAATATCATCAGGAAAATCAAATTCTGGATTATGTAATGCCGGTTGATTTATACCTGAGCCTAAACCAAAAAAACCACTTTTGTATTTTTCTGTATAATAGCCAAAGTCTTCACTCCATTTAAATGGTTTTTCAATGTAATCTACAATATAATTGTTTTCTTTTGATGCTCTTTCAATTATAGTTACACATTTTTTGTAGTTAACAGTTGCTGGAAAAATTTCATCATAATTTATATTATACTCTAATTTCTCTTTCTTGCAAATATTTTTAATTATTTGTTCTGATTTTTCAGTCAATAAATCCATATCACAATTTTCAAAAGCTCTTAGCGTAATTCCAATTTTTGCTTTTCCTGCTGATGTGCCAAAAGATATTTCACCCATCCTAATATAGATAAAAGAAAGTAAGCTAAAGTCTTTAAATTGTTTTTTGTCATTTATTAAATTCTTTAATTTTTTGATTATTTCAGAAATTGCAACTACAGGATTTATTCCCTCTTCCGGTTCTGCCGCATGCGAAGTTTTGCCTGTTAATTCAATTGTCATCCCTTTTGAAGCTGCTGCAAAACTACCTGTTTTTAATAAGATTTTATGTTTTTCTATTCCCGGAATGTTGTGTAAAGCAAAAATATAATCCGGTTCTATTTTTTTAAAATTTGGATCCTCTACCACATCTTTTGCGCCTTGTTCAATTTCTTCTGCCGGTTGAAAAAGTAAAACAACTTTACCTTTTTCAGGACGGTTATTTGCAATTTTCTGAGCAAGACCAGCAATAATTGCCATATGCCCATCATGCCCACATGAGTGCGAGACTCCATGATTTACAGAAATATAATCAAAGTTGTTGCTTTCCAAAATTGGTAAGGCATCTAATTCTGCCCTAAACATAAGTGTTTTTCCTTTATTTTTTCCCTTAAAAACAAAAGCTAAACCTGTACTGCCCAGTTTAATTATTTCATCCGGTTTTAATTCTTCAGTGAAATCAAGAATCCTTGATGCAGTTCTGTATTCATTATTAGAAACTTCGGGGTTTTGGTGAAGTTCTTGTCTTAGTTCTATTATTTTTTTGTTCATATTATTATTGTTTTCCTAATTGGGAATTATTACAAGATTAGTAGATGTTTAAATTGTTTTCAAACAACAAAATTCATCTAATTAGGTTTTTGACCTTATGAACAACTACAAACACTATTGCTGATGCTGTAATCCCAAAAACATTTGCATCTAAATCAAAAGGTAATTTTATCTGCAATGTATTTAATACCACGGTTGTTGTTCCTCCAATAATCATTGCTGAAATTGCAGCGGTTGGATTAGGTTTCTTTCCGTATAGAGCTGCCAATACCGGAATAAATAAACCTGAAACCATAAAAGCATATGAGTAAAGCATTAATTCCAGTACATTTGTCATGAATGATGCAAGAAGAAGTGAAAAAACTCCTATGATAATGGTTACTATTTGAGAAATTCGCAATTGTGATTTTGTATCATCTTTAAACCTGAAGATTTTATCTAAAATGTCGGTTTGCACATTACCTGATGCAGCCATTAAGCAACTATCAGCCGTTGAAAGTATGGCTGAAAAATATGCTGAAAGCATAAGCCCCATTATTCCGGCAGGTAAAACAGTATTTAACAAAATTGGCAGTCCCATTTCTGCATCAATAGATGAACCAATAGAATAACCAAGTTCTGCAAACATTCCGTTTTCAAAAGCAACACGTGAAAATAGGCCAAGCGTCACTCCCATAAAAGCCATGAGTGGCCATTCAAAAACTCCTGCTATGAACCAGGCCTTTTGTGCTTGCTTTTTTCCCTTTGATGCATAAATTCTTTGATAAAGAGTCATACCAACAAACCAAATAGGTATAATTGTAATTCCCCAATTAATAAGTTGTTGCCAGGTAACATTTGATAAGGAAAGAAATTCGCTTCCAATTGTTGCTTTTATTGTTTCCATTCCGCCAATGGCAAAATATGAAACAGGAATACCTATAAATATTAAGCCGGACATGAGTATTATCCATTGAATAGTATCTGTGTAAATTACAGCCTTAAGTCCACCAATACCAGTATAAACAACAGCAATAACTCCCATAATAACTAGTGCGGTAATCAAATCTATTTCAACAAAAGTTGCAGAAGCTAATTTTGCACCGGCAAGTAATTGAGAACTTGTAAAACCAATGTAACCAATTGCTGAAATTATACCTGCAACTATGGCCACCTTGCTATTATAAAAATGTTCAAATATTTGTGGGAAAGTGAAAAACTTATGCTTTTGCGATAACTTACTTACAATTGGAATTAAAATTACTGCCGAAAGCCAGGCACCAACTAATCCGGTAAAAAGCATCCATGAACCTGCTATACCAATAGCAAAACCTAATCCTCCAAGCCCGATAGAAAACCCACCACCTACATCCGTAGCAACAACAGACAAACCTATATGCCAACTACCAAGAGAACGCCCACCCACGTAGTAGTCATCAATATCTTTGTTTTTTCTAAAAAAATACACACCTATTCCAAGCATTGCAGTGAAATAGATAATAAAAACTATAATGTCTAAAATGTTCATATTATTGAAAAAAAATAACACAATTGCCATTAAAATAGCAATTGTGTTGAATCATTAGAATTAGCTAATTAATTATTTTGCTCAGAATGCTTATATCTCATTTCTACATACTTACTGGTAAAACCAATCTTCTCGTAAAGAAATTTTGCAGGATTGTCAGGTTCTACATGTAAAGCTATATCACCATTGGCAAGTTCAATTGATTTTTGCATTAATTGTTTTCCAACTCCTATACCCCGATGTGCTTTATGTGTTGCTATATAAACCAATATATTTTCAGGAATATAACCTTCCATTCCCGTTTGATTAATTACGACTGCACCAATTATTTCCTTATCCTTTTTGGCAATTAATACAAAACCACCAAATGAAGCTATTTCTCTTAAAGAAAAATCAACAGCTTTTTCAATATCAGTTTTTGGGTCGCCAAAATTTTCAAGATGGGTAAATAAAAAATCGACTACATCAATTTTCTCTTGCGAAGTCGGTTTATTAACCGAGTTAAAAACTTTTAGTATCATAAAATAAAAATTTAATTATGCTACTATGATAATAAATTTTAGCAATCTGCCAAATGTTTTTAAAATTTCCTAACCGCCCTTTTCTTCATTTGTTGAACGGGTACGCTCATATCTTTGGGATATTTTATAGAAAATGACAGGTTTAGTTTTTTACTTTGTCCGGCTTGGAGTTTGAATCGCCATTTTAATTTCCCGGTTTCCGTATTCATGTCCGCACCAGATATTTCCAATACTTTTACTTCAATTTCACTATTTTGTGATATGGGTAACTGGTCAATTATTTCAATATCTACAGGAATATTCCGGTTGTTTTTGGCTACTAGTTCATAAGCTAAAGTTTCCTTTAACTTTGAGCCAATTAATTGTTTGCTGCTGTATTTTTTAAGTTTTGTACGTGTAACCAGTACCTTTTCATCACGACCTAACGATAAATCCAGTGTGTCTTTCACATTTCTAGTCTTTATCATTGACTGTCCCAGGTAGGTACCCTTAAAATAGACATTGGCATAACCGTCAACCATGCTTAAATTTTGCCACCCTGTTATCCTGCCAAGTAAAAAAACACCTTTGTCAAGTTTGGTAACGGCAAAATGTTTATATGATGCATTAAGTGTATGTTTATTAATTTCTATTAAATAGGGCTTATCATCTGCCGGAATACTATATTTAGAACTAATGGCAAACTCGGTACTCAATTCAGGAATATCAATTTCTGTAAAACTAATATCATCATCAACTTCGCCTTTTACCAATTTCAGATCTTCTACCATAATGTTTTGTACATATCCTTCGTTTCGTTGCTTGTTAAATAATTTGTCACTTGTGGAATAATAGTTAAGGTACCATTGCTTTAAATTAGGTTTGGTAATGCTTAAGCTCGGATCTGCAGTTGATAGTTTTATTGAGATATTCTTCCAGTGAACAGCTGTGTTATTAAAAACTTTTGCTCTATAGGTTAGTTCAATCGGTTTACTCAAATCAATAGCTTTGATTTCATAGCCGGGAACCCAACCCGCATTAGAAACAAGGTATTTTATAGTGAAATTTACTTTTGTGTTTTGATCAGATGAAACTAATACGGAAACTTCCGTTTTTGTATGTGAAGACCTGGCATTTACTTCTGTTAGCTCTTTCCTTATTTTTTGTAATGATGAATTAACTTTACTCAGTTTAATATTTAGCGAAGTCATTTTCTGATTTATTTCATATATCCTTTTCCTGTAAAAATCAGCTGCCTGTTTTAATTCAGAAATAGGCACACCATTTGTACTGCCACCAATAGAATTGTTCTTTAAAAGGAGTTCTTTTTCTGTTTTGTATGCCCCGATTTCATCAGTAAGTCCTTGTTTTTTGTAATCAAGTTGTTTCAGTGAATCTTTTAGGTTTTTAATTAATGGTAATTCTTTTGATTTTGTCAGGTAATTAATTTTTGAGGATATTCTAAGTATTGATAGTTCCTTATTTGACGAAACCCTGATGCTTTTTGAATTAAGTTTTGGTGAAAGGTTCTTGAAAACAAGCATGTTATTGCCTTTAATAATATTTATTGAAACTGTTCTTTGTAGTTCTGCACCATTAAGATATACCCTGGCAGATTGAACTTCTGACTTGATTTCTATCAAGTGGTTTTCCTGTGCATTTAGTATAATTACAAAAGCTAAGACACATATTAGCGTGATAAGTATTCGTTTCATGTTATATCGGTTAAGGTTCAAATTATTCATAAATACTTGCAATTTCTATTAAAAATTGCCAATATTACTAAGTTTTAACATTAAGAATTATTTTCTCTGTCAAACTTATGTTTTAATAATGCAAATTCTACGCTTACACCTAATGAAGATTTGTATATAGGTTTCATAAGGAAACCATATGTGTTTTTATATATTGCTGACCGAATGGTTGATTCCTCAATATCACTTGTTATAAAAATGACTGGGATATCATATAATTTCTGAATTTTTTTGGAGGTTTCGATTCCATTTAAATCCCCTTCAAGATGAATATCCATTAAAATAACATCAGGTTTATTCACCTTGCAAATCTCAATTGCTTCTTTTCCGGTTTGAGAAATGCCAATGAGTTCATAGTTTAATTGCATGATAAACATCTCAAAAATAGTACAGAGCATTTTATCATCTTCAACAATCAGAATCTTCTTTTTCAAAACAATATAATTTTTATAAGTATTTCAGTAAAAGTAATAATTATTTAAATAATAAGCATTTCTTGCCTCGTTAATTGGGTTAAAAAAATAATTGTTAAGCTAGAAAGGAATGATTATTTTTGTCCCCGAAAAAAATGGAGCAGCTATGTGGTTCCAAGTGATAATTGTATGAAAATCTAACTTCAAAACGCTAACTTCAGTAGATTGAACCTTATTGTTGATATAGGAAATACGTTGGTAAAGGTCTTTTTCTTTGAAGGGAAAAAAATTGGCTTCTCTCAGCAAATAGAGTCTGCTCAAAAATTAAAAATATTTGACATTCTTAACTGCAATCATGAAGTTGATAAAACAATAATTTCTTCGGTTGTTGAGCTTGACAATGGTTTTTATGATAAATTAAAGAGTTATAGTCGTCAGTTGGTTATTTTGGATGAGTATACAAAGCTGCCAATCACCAATGAATATAAGACAAAGGATACTTTAGGAAAGGATAGAATTGCAGCTGCGGTTGGTGCGTATACTATTTTTCCTGAAACCAATGTTATAGCCATTGACGCAGGAACAGCATTAACAATAGATTTTATTTCTGACAAAGGAGAATATATAGGGGGGAATATTTCACCTGGTTTATCCATGAGATTTAGTGCCCTTAATAACTATACAAGTAAACTTCCTTTGTTAGGTAAAAATGATCAGTTTCCGTTATTAGGCAAGAATACAAATGAAGCTATTGTAGCCGGTGTACAGAACGGGATAATATTTGAAATTGATAATTATATAAGTGAATTTTTGAGCAAATACAGTGATTTGAAAGTAATTTTAACAGGTGGGGATAGTTTTTTCTTTGCTCATAAGCTAAAAAGTCGCATATTTGCAGAACCTTTTTTAACAGCAATAGGATTAAACAGAATTTTAGAATACAATGTTAAACAGATATAAAAGAACAATTGCCTTAGGCATTATATTATTTATAGCAGTAAATGCTATTGGACAGAACAATACCAGTTCACCGTACTCTATGTTTGGAATTGGTGAGTTAGGAAGTAACGATTTTGGTCGAAATATGGCAATGGGAGGTCTTTCCTCACCATTATATTCACCTTTCCACTTAAATCCAGGTAACCCTGCTTCGTATACTGCACTTGGGCCAAATTCATTCATTTTTGAAATAGGTGCTACTGCTAAGTATTTTATGTTAAAAACACCAAATGATACTTATGATGACTTTGGGGCAAATTTTAGTTATTTAGCCATTGGTTTTCCTATCACAAAATGGTGGAAGTCTGGACTTGGAATTGTTCCGCTTACAAGTATTGGTTATAATATTGAACAAATTGTGGAAATGGAATATGATGGCAGTGAGGTTATTAATTATTATTCAGGCGAAGGTGGAATTACAAATTTTTATTTTGATAATTCATTTAAATTATTAAAATCTCTTTCAGTAGGTTTTAAACTGGGCTATGTGTTTGGTCCACTAATTTATAATAAAACCAGTGTTAGTGTTAATCAAGCTTCAACCTCCTATTTAATCAGGCAAGATAAAGCTAATATTAATGCCTTTACCTATAAAACTGGAATTCATTTCCATAGAAATTTAACTGAAAACCTGTTTGTTAATATTGGTGCAACTTATGGTTTGAATTCAGACCTTGATGCTAAGGAGCATTTATTAATTACTAACGTTGTTATGATAAATGGTAACGAATTAACAGATACCATTACAGATAAAATAATTAATGGTGGTGTGCTACAAATGCCACAGTTATATACTTTTGGCGCTTCTGTTTTACTCAATAAAAAACTGGAATTAGGGATTGATTATTCTAAAACATTATGGTCAGAATCAAAGTATTTTGACAACGAGCAAAACCTGGCTGATCAGGAAGAATTTTCCTTTGGTGCTGAATACACTCCTGACTTATCAGCTGTATCTTATTGGAAAACAATCCGTTACAGATTAGGTGCTAATTTTTTAAAATCTTATTTGTTATATGAAGGAATACAGCTGAGAAGTTATGGCGTTTCATTTGGAATGGGCTTACCTGTAAAAAGAACTCCTTCAGTTATGAATTTTGCATTAAGCTATAATAAAAGATATATTCCCGGGATAGATATTCTTACAGAGAATTATATAGAGTTTCAATTTAATATGAGTCTACATGCTATTTGGTTTAAGAAAAGAGTTTGGGAATAGAATATATGTAGTGCTAAGTTATAAAGGTGACTTTTGTTAAAAAAATATAAATTTTATAGAATCAGAACCTTTATATACATGAAAGATAGAAGTTTTACGTTATTTAAGGTAAGGAACAGTAAAAAAATCGTTTGAAAATATCGTATGAAATAAGGATGCTAAAAATAATTGTTAACATAAAGGAATAATTATTTTAAGCATACGATTCCATACGACCATAAAAAGTAATTAAAAAATATCGTATGAAATAAGGATGCTAAAAATAATTGTTAACATAAAGGAATAATTATTTTAAGCATACGATTCCATACGACCATAAAAAGTAATTAAA
>JBDLJL010000077.1:0-23809 GCA_039714415.1 Bacteroidota bacterium | reverse complement strand
ATAATCCATTTTAATAATTAAAAAACAAAACAATGAAAAAAACAATCTTAATTATTGCAACACTTTTTGTAACTGCATTTGTTGGTCAGGCACAGGATATGACCCTTGAAGAAGTACTTGAAAGCCATTTTGAAGCCATTGGCCAGGAAAAAATGAATGATGTAAAGTCAATGACTATGACAGGGAAACAAATGGCGCAAGGAATGGAATATCCGTTTAAAATAGTTATTAAAAGGCCAGACAAACTTAGAATTGAAGCAACTATACAAGGCAACACAATGGTGCAAGCCTACAATGGTAAAGATGGCTGGATGATTATGCCCTGGGTGAGCACTGACCCACAAGATGCTAACGAAGAGCAATTAAAAGGGTTTAAAGAACAAGCTGATATGGATGGAAAACTTTATAACTGGAAAGACAAAGGCCATACAGTTGAATTAATTGGCACTGAAGATATGGAAGGTACAGAGGTATATAAGGTTAAAGTTTCAGAAAAGCCTGACAAAGAAGGTGAAGAAGGAAATAATACATTTTATTTTATTGATTCAGAGAATTTTGTGATACTTAAAACTACTGCTAAAAGAATTATTCAAGGTAACGAAATTGAAGTTGAGTCATTTCAAAGTAATTATAAACAAACAAATGGTGTTGCAATTGCATTTTCTATGGAAACAAAAATGGGCGGTAATTCAATATCACAAATTATTGTTGAAGAAATAAAATTTGACGAAGAAATTGACGACAAAATTTTTGACCGTCCTGAGAAAAAAGAAGAAGTTAAAAAAAAGGGGGAATAAATTAAAAAATGTTGCAAGTTACGGGTTCCGGGTTGCAAGCTATGTATTGGTAACCCACAACCTGTAAATTGTAACCGGTGTAATAAAAAAACTTGTAAATAAAGTTTCACAGCTTAACCCGAAAAATTCATTGAATTTTCCCTATCTTCGATAGCGACTAAGTTCAGCTAAAATTTTGGACACCCAAAATTAAGCTTCACTAAGCCGGGGTTTTCCGCATTTAGATTCATGGATAAAAAAATCCATAGCCAGCCCGCCTTAGCGGGGAATAATGCGGGTTAATAGTATAAATAAACCCATCCTTATAAATCTAATTTAAATCATATGGAGACAAATAACATAAAATTTTGGTTTTTAATTCTTGGGGTTTCTTTGTTTTTAACCGAATCAAATGGCTTTGCCCAAAAAAAAGTCAAAATAAACCATAATACATTTGGCGCAATTAAAGCTCGCCACATTGGCCCTGCCGGAATGAGTGGCCGGATTGCTGCCCTTGATGCAGTAGATGAAGACCCCCGGATTATTTACATTGGTGCTGCCAGTGGCGGTGTATGGAAAAGCAAAAATGGGGGTACTACTTTTAAACCCGTATTCGATAAATACACCCAATCAATTGGTGCTATTCGTATTGATCAAAAAAATCCAAAAACAGTATGGGTTGGTACAGGTGAGCCCTGGGTAAGAAATAGTGTTTCTGTGGGAAATGGTATTTATAAAACCACTGATGATGGTGATAACTGGAAGTTTTTAGGATTGAAAGAAACAGAAAGAATTGGAAGAATTGTAATATCACCTGATAATTCTGACATTGTTTATGTTGCGGCACTTGGTCATTTATGGGGTCCAAATAAAGAAAGAGGACTTTATAAAACAACTGATGGTGGCAAAACATGGGAAAATATTTTATTTGTAGATGAAAACACCGGTTGTACAGATGTTGCTGTCGACCCAAAAGATCCAAACATTGTTTATGCTGCCATGTGGGAGTTCAGAAGAAAAGCTTATACTTTTAACTCAGGTGGCCCGGGTAGTGGCTTACATAAATCAACTGATGGTGGTAAAACCTGGAAAAAACTCACAAAAGACCTTCCAAAAGGGAAATTGGGAAGAATTGCCATAAGCGTTTCTGAAGTTGATCCAAACATTGTTTACGCAGTAGTAGAAGCAAAAAAAACAGCATTTTACCGTTCAAAAAATAAGGGTGATAACTGGGAAGAAATGAATACAACCCGTTCCATTGCTGAAAGACCTTTTTATTTTGCAAATGTTTTAGCCGACCCAATTGATACGAACCGGGTTTATAAACCGGGATTTAACCTTTCAGTTAGTAATAATGGTGGGAAAAACTTTAGTTCTCCGTCTGTTGAAGGTGGTAGGTATCACAGTGATGTGCATGCCATGTATATTGGCAAAAAAGATAATAATTTGCTTTATATAGGTACCGATGGCGGTTTATATGTGTCAGTAGATAAAGGGAATACATGGAGAATAGCACGTAACCTACCATTATCACAATTTTATCGTGTAAGTGCCGATATGGAAACACCATATAATGTTTACGGTGGCTTGCAGGATAATGGCTCGTGGTTTGGCCCGTCAAAAAGTCCGGGTGGAATTAACAATTCTGACTGGACAGGTGTAGGTTTTGGTGATGGTTTCTGTGTTCATGCAGACCCAAAGGACAATAATATTGTTTTTTGGCAATACCAGGGTGGTGAAATTGCCCGTGCATATATAAAAACAAATGAGTTTAAATCAATAAAACCCTATAAAACAAATGATATAGAGGATTTACGATTTAACTGGAACACTCCTGTAGTTTTTAGTAAAGATGGAAACCGTATGTATGTTGGAGCACAATATCTTTATGTTACTGAAAACAAGGGTGATAGCTGGACAAGGATTTCACCGGACTTAACAACAGACGATCCTTTAAAACAAAAACAGGACGAATCAGGTGGATTGACCATTGATAATTCTACTGCAGAAAATCATTGCGCTATTTTCGCGATAAATGAATCGCCACTAGATAAAAATGTTATATGGGCTGGTACAGACGATGGTAATATTCAGGTAACTACTGATGGAGGAAAAAGCTGGTCAAACGTAACGTCCAATGTTCCCGGACTACCTGCAAATACATGGTGCTCTTACATTGAACCCAGCAATTACGATAAAGCTACAGCCTATGCTACTTTTGATGGTCATCGCAACAATGATATGAAATCATACTTGTATAAAACTACTGATTTTGGTAAAACATGGGTTTCACTTTCAGATGAAAACCTGAAAATATACAATCATGTGATTAAAGAAGATCCTGTAAACCCTGATTTATTATTTTTGGGGACAGAATTTGGATTATATGTATCCATCAACAGAGGAAAACTATGGTCGCAATTTAAAGGGAAAGTACCTAATGTTTCTGTTAGGGAAATGGTAATCCATCCTCGTGAAAATGATTTGATTTTGGGAACTCATGGTCGTGGTATTATGATTATTGACGATATCAGCCCCTTACGTGAACTGAAACAGGACATTCTCACAACTGAGCTAACATTCTTAAAATCTAGAGATTATGTAATTGATGACTTAGGAATGATGCAAAGTTTTCCCGGTGATGATGAATTTAGGGGGCCTAACCCACCGGAAGCAGCAACCATTACTTATTACATGAAAAAACGCCATATTTTTGGTGAAATGTACATGGAAATATACGATAAAGATGGTAAAATGGTTAAAAAACTTCCTGCGGGAAAACGAAAAGGAATAAATAAGGTAATCTGGCGATTAAGGAAAAAGCCGCCCAAAGTACCTGCATCACCACAATTAGCTGGTTTTGCCATGCAAGGCCCCATGTATCCTGCAGGTGAATACACTGTGAAAGTTTTTAAAGGTGAAAATACTTATGAAACAAAAATCCGGATTAAATTAAATCCAAATTCGCCACATTCTAATGAAGACAGGCAGCTAAGACAAAAGACTGTTAACCAGGCATATGGTTTATTGGAAACACTTTCGTTTATTGATAAACAAGTAACGGACATCATGGATAAAGCTAAAAAATCAGCTGAAGGGTCTTCGAAAAGTTTAAAGAAAAAACTTCTAAACTTATCAGGAAAAATGGATGCTATGCATAAAGAGCTTGTAGCAACCAAGGAGGGTAATATTACAGGCGAAGAAAAATTGCGTGAAAAAATTGCCCAGATGTATGGTTATATCGTGTTTTATAAAGGTAAACCAACTGATTCGCAAATGGCACGCTTAAACGACCTTGAAAAAGAGATGAATGTACAAAATGAATCTTTACAAAAAATCAAACAAACAGAGCTGGTAAAACTCAATAAATTGTTAGTTAAAGCCGGAAAAGAAGAGATAAAAGTTATTACGAAAGAAGAATATTTTAAGGAAGAATAATTTAAAAACAAAAGGCTGCGGAAAAAGGCTTAGGCTAAGGAAGATTGTTGAAACCGTCAAAGTATATTAAAGCCAGCTCAACCGTTTTCATCTCACCATAAAAAAAGAGCCTGCTATACAGCAAGCTCTTTTTTATTTGTCACCTGTACAAATTATTGAATTTCAATTTCTCTTACCGGCTTCACTTTTGCTTCTTCCCTTTTTGGAATTTCTATGTTTAAAATTCCGTTATTGTATTCAGCTTTTATCTTTTCACCATTTGCTGAATCCGGCAAAGTGAATGACCTTTGGAAAGATGAATAGTTAAATTCACGTCTTGTGAAATTTTCATTGCTTTCTTCTTTTTCTTCTTTCTTTTCTGAACCAACAGTTAAAATATTGTTATCCAAATTAATTTTGAATTCCTCTTTTGTTAAACCAGGTACCGCAAATTCAATTTTAAATTCGTTATTATTCTCAGCAATATTTACCGATGGCAAAGTATCTTTGCTTCTGAAAGAAGCTCCATTATCAACGGTGCTAAAAATATCTTCCAACAAGTTTGAGAATGTTGGGTATCCATTGTGTGCTTTTCTTAATAAAGTCATTTGTTTGTCCTCCTATTTAAGTTAAACTTTAATTTAATTTTTAATTTTATTAATTGTTTCGCTTAAATGTTTTCAATATCCATACCGTTCAGATATTCAAGACCTTATGTCAGACAAATGTATTTTTAAATGTCATTTTGACATATAATTAAATCAAAACACGTCATAATGTCTGCCAGTTAAAAATGTACCACCCGACTTTAAACAGAAGGGGAATCAAAAAAGGTATTACTTTATATACTTTTCACCCAAAGAGGCTGGGAATATTACCCTTAAAAGGAGTAACTTAACTTATTTCGCCAGAAATAAAATAATTCCTGAACATTTTCAGGAGGGTCTGAGTCATAATTTGCTGCTAAGCTTGCACTAAAATCAAGTTTGCTGTTAATTTTAAAAGTAAATATAGTTTCAGAAGATATTCGGTAGTCAGTAAAATTCTCTATATCCGGGTGATAATATGAAATGCTGCTAAATTTAAGGTTCTTGTTAATTTTCCAGCTAAATGCAAGATAAGCATCTAAACGTATTAGCTTCGTAATGGTTGCATTTATATCAGACAAGTTTTCATATTCATAAAATATGGGCGAGGCAATAAATAACTGTGTATTTTTTGAATTAACCAGTCTAAAACGTGGACCACCACCAACTACAAATCTTTTAGCTAACAACTTAATAGGATTGTATTGATGTTGCCCAAATGCTTCAAGGGTTAAAAAGCTACTATCACGAATTGTATAATTGTAGCGTAAATGTTGAAAACCACTATTTACCAGACTCTCATCATCTACAGTCATTAGGTTTAAATCGTTTAAAAGAAGAATTGTATGTGCCCCTGTTTTGTACTGCAAGTTAATATTATTGGTAAACTGCATTATTTTTTTTCCATTATCCAAAAAATGAAAACCCAGGCCAATTTTGCCTTGAAATCCATCAGAATCCTCTTTCCTTTTTTTTTCAATATTTACAACCTGTCCAATTAATGAATGGCTGTATATCATAATCATAATAAAAACGGCAATAAATTTTTGTTCCTTCATGTTCATTTCATTTATTAATATTCTCTAAAATTTTCAGTTAATCAGCTAAATGCGGATAGCTGTCATGTGTTTTATTTATTTTACGGCCTGCAAAAATAATATAATTATTCATAGGCAAACGAATCTTTTATGTTTTATAAATTAGTCTATTTTTTAAATAATTATTCTTATTACCAGGATAAAAAACTAATTTTGTAACATGCATAACATCTTTTTTCATAAAAAACTGATTTTATAAGTTTCATCTATGAACAAATACATAATCCCTTTTATTTTTTTGATGATTCCGTTTCAGGCTGTTTCACAGGGAAAAAAAGCAGGCCCAGAAATGATATTTAAAGATACTTTGCATAATTTTGGAACAATATGGTATCAAACAGATGCTTTTTATGAATTCACATTTAAAAATACCGGAAAAATGCCTTTAGTAATTGATAAGGTGCAGTCATCGTGCGGATGTGCTGTTCCGGAATGGAAAAAGGAACCTGTTTTACCAAAAGGCAAAGGGGTAATAAGAGTAGTTTACGATTCAAATAAAATTGGTCAATTTCAAAAAACGGTAAAAATATATTCAAATGCCATTAATTCACCAGTTACCTTACTCATAATTGGGGCGGTAAAAATAACTGAATAACTACCCAATTGTTAAGCTGTTTATAAAACAATTTAACAATAAAGCGATAGAACAATTTAACAACTTAACAATAATTTAAATTAATTATGCCTAGACTTTCAACAAGAGCGAATAAGATGCCTGCTTCACCCATCAGGAAATTAGTTCCTTATGCAGAAGCAGCAAAGAAAAAAGGGAAAAAAGTATATCACCTGAATATTGGACAACCAGATATACATTCACCTCAGGAATCATTAAATGCGATTCACAACTACAAAGAAAAGGTAATTGAATACAGCCACTCTGCAGGTCATGAAAGTTACCGTAAAGGATTGGCAAAATATTATCAGAATATTGATATTAATGTTGACCATAATGAAATAATGATAACAACCGGTGGATCTGAAGCTATCGTTTTCGCAATGTTAGCATGTATGAACCCGGGAGATGAAATAATTGTTCCTGAACCTTATTATACTAACTACAGTGGGTTTGCAAACGAAGCTGGTGTTGAGGTTGTCCCTATTACATCTAAAATTGAAGACGGTTTTGCTTTACCACCTATTTCTGAATTTGAAAATGTTATTTCTGAAAAGACAAAAGCAATAATAATCTGCAACCCCAATAACCCTACCGGATACCTGTATTCGAAAGAAGAGCTATATCAATTAAAAGAACTAGTTTTAAAGTATGACCTTTATATTTTTGCTGATGAAGTTTATCGTGAATTTGTGTACGATGGTCACGAACATTTCTCGGCAATGAAAATAGATGGATTAGAACAGCATGTTATATTATTTGACTCTGTTTCAAAAAGGTACAGCATGTGCGGCGTGCGAACAGGAGCTTTGGTTACAAAAAACAAAGATGTTTATGAAACAGCTGTAAAATATGGCCAGGCGAGGCTGAGCCCACCTTCTCTGGGTCAGTTGGCCGGTAAGGCTGCCCTCGAAACACCCAAAGCGTATTTTGATAATGTTTATAACGAATATATAAAACGCAGGAATTTTGTAATTGAAGAATTGAATAAAATAGAGGGCGTTTATGCCCCTATGCCTAAAGGTGCGTTTTATTCAATCATACAATTGCCGGTTAAAGATGCTGAAGATTTTTGTCAATGGCTTTTAGAGGATTATGATTATCAGAATGAAACTGTGATGCTGGCACCTGCAAATGGTTTTTATGCCACCAAAGGTCTCGGAAAAAATGAGGCACGAATTGCTTATGTGTTAAAAATTGAGGACCTTGAAAAAGCTGTAAAAATACTTGAAGAGGCTTTGAAGGTTTATCCGGGAAGGGTTTAGGAAACTGAGAGCTGGTCACTGGCTACTAGTTGACGTTTTCAACCAGAAGCCAGTCACCAGTAACTTTATATTAAAAACTAACATTTAAATGTGAACTAAGGCTGAACTTAAACTACACTCCTTTTGAACACTGAACTATTTATAGCCAAACGACTTTTTTCAGCAAAAGAAACAAAAAAAAGTATCTCAAATGCTGTAGTAACCATAGCGATTATTGGTATTGCCTTAGGTATGGTGGTTATGATTTTATCAATTGCCATTGTAACCGGTTTTAAACAACAAGTTAGCGAAAAAGTTACCGGTTTTGCATCACATATTATTATTTCCAACTATGATATTAATTCATCGTATGAAACAGAACCAATAAGAAAAAATCAAAGTTTTTACCCTGATATTAAAGATATATCCGGATTTAATCACATACAGGTTTTTGCAATTAAAGCGGGCATTGTAAAAACAAAAACCGATATACAGGGCGTAATACTGAAAGGTATAGGAAGCGATTTTAACTGGGATTTCTTCAAAGAAAGCATGGCTGAAGGAAAAATATTTTCGGTAAAGGAAGATATTAAAAATGATAGTGTAATTATATCACAACATGTTGCTTCTTTATTAAAATTGAAAGTGAATGACCCTCTTTTTATGTATTTTATCAATAAAAAGGGCAAATCAAAAAACCCGGTTAAACAAAGACGTTTTACAATATCCGGAATATATAATACAGGGCTTGAAGAATTTGATAAATCATTTGTAATTTGCGATATTAAACAAGTCCAAAAATTAAATGAGTGGACTAATAATCAAGTGAGTGGATTTGAAATCACTATTGATAATTTTGATGAGCTTGAGCCCATGACAGAAAAAACCTACGAACAGGTTGGAACTATTTATGAGAAAGATACGGAACAACTTCAAATCAGAAGTATCAGGGATAATTTCCCACATATTTTTGACTGGTTAGAACTATCTGATACCAATGTTTGGATTATATTGGTTTTAATGCTCCTGGTAGGCGGATTTAATATGATATCAGGTTTGTTGGTAATTATCCTGGAAAGGACAAATATGATTGGTATTTTAAAATCATTGGGTGCTAAAAATGCTAATATCAGAAAAATATTCCTGTATAATGCCAGTTTCCTTATTGGAAAAGGAATGATTTGGGGAAATTTAATTGGTATTATCCTATGTATTGTACAATATAAGTTTGGAATAATAAAACTGGATCCCAGCACTTATTATATTGATGCCGTACCCATTAATTTAAAGATATTCCATTTGATATTATTAAATATTGGAACACTAATAGTTACTACAGCAATGCTTATTCTTCCCTCAATGTTTATCTCAAAAATTAGCCCGGCAAAAGCGATAAGATTTAGTTAGAGGCTATAAGAAAACGACAATAACTGCGTTGCGCAAACCTAGTAGTACGATTCCTAAAAAACGCACTACTAGAAAACAGATTTTCTTAGAGACACTTCTACGTTAGTGTTTGTCCATAAAGTTCGCTTTCTGCATTTCCATTGTCTTAATTTCCAGATTTTTAAAAATATTAACTCAATGATTTCATCCGTTTATTTTTAATTATTTCTAAGGTCGGATGGAACCGCATGATGAAAAATAATCATTGCCCCCGATGCGTCGGGGCAAGCTGTGTGTGTTAATAATAATTTTTAACTTGCTTGTTTCATCTGTTTATATTTAATTATTTTTAATGGCCAGATAGCCTGTTCCGCCAAAGCGGAAGAACATCCACATTCTACAAGCGACACACTCAATGCATACTACACTTAATAATCATCCTTCCCGAAATATCGGGACAAGCTGTGTGTGTTAAAATTACTATCATAGCCTGCCCCGAATATCGGGGGATGTTTCATCATATGCGATTAAACAAAATTATTTTTCTATGCAAAATGCTATGCAAGTCAAATATTTTTTATAATTTGGCAAACGTAAAAGAAACCAAACAATAATAACATATAAAATTTAACATTATGATTGATTTTTCCCTAACAAAAGAAGATTTAGAAATACAAGAAAAGTTCAGAGGCTTTACACAAGAACATATTATTCCTAATGCAGCTGAATATGATAAATCAACAGAGTTCCCATGGCCAATTGTTAAAGAAGCATATAAAGCCGGTCTGATGAACGGTCCTATACCGAAAAAACATGGCGGTAACGGCTACAATATTTTCCAGGGGGCATTAGCATCAGAAGAGTTGGGTGCTGGCTGTATCGGAATAGGTATTAGTATCGATGCAAATACTTTGGCTTTAACTCCTTTATTGATTGCAGCTAACGAAGAGCAGCAAAAAAGATTTTATGGTCAAATAAATGAAGAACATGCTGTTGCAGCCTACTGTTTAACAGAACCAAATGCAGGATCTGATGTGGCAGGTATAAAATCTACTGCGATAAAAAAAGGTGACAAATACATTTTAAATGGCCATAAAAGATTTATTACAAATGGAGAAGTTGCTAAATTTTTTACAGTTTTTGCTCAGGTTGACCCTGCAAGAGGTGCCCGAAGCCTTTCAGCTTTAGTTGTTCATGCAGATTCTCCCGGAATTGAAATAAAACCTCATCTTCAAAAAATGGGACAAAGGGCTTCAGTTCAAAATGAAATTATCTTTACTGATGTTGAAGTTCCTGTAGAAAATCTACTAGGTAGTGAAGGATATGGGTTCCCAATTGCCATGAAAACTTTTGACCGTACACGAACAGGTGTTGCAGCATTAAGCGTTGGTGCCGCAAGGGCTGCTTTTGAAACTTCAAGGGATTGGGCAAAAAACAGGATTCAGTTTGGAAAGCCAATTTCAGCAAACCAGGCAATAGGTTTTATGTTGGCTGATATGGCCACTGAAGTTGAACTTGCCCGATTAATGACCTGGAAAGCTGCCTGGTACTATGACCAGGGATTAAAGACTCCCGGAACTTTATCAGCCATGGCAAAAATGTATGCTTCAGATGTTGCTATGCGTGTTACTACCGATGCAGTACAAGTTATGGGTGGTGATGGCTATTCTACAGAATTTGGTGTAGAAAAAATGATGCGTGATGCTAAATTATGCCAGATTTACGAAGGTACAAACCAGGTACAAAGGGTTGTGATATCAAAAGGAATACTAAAGTAAAATCAAAGGCATCCTTTAAAAAAGAGGCATTGATTATTAAATCAAGCCTCTTTTTTGATTAATTTTTAAGACTTACCAATGCCTGTTCCGCCTTAGCGGAATTTCTAAAACTTTGCAAGTCATCTAGCTCTACTGCTTGAACAAATTAATATCCTTCATGTTTGAATGAGTAATATATTCCAGGCTTTCTTTCCCTTCTGCAAAAAACTTTTTAATAAAAATTTCCGAATATTTTTTATAATCATCATTATCATTAGAGTTAATTAATAACAAGTAACCCATAATAATATTACCAGCCATTTCAACCAAGCGACGTGCATGGAAATCTGAAAATTCTTTATCGCCTTTTTCTTTCACCTCACCAACAGCTTCTTCAAAATCTTCAGTCATTTTAACCAACTTATGCTTCAGGTAATCAACCTCATCATTTATTTCTTCTTTTTCATACTCCCTTATTTGATTCAGGTAGCCCTTATTATCAACACCACGAATAGCAGCAACTACCTGTAATTGCGAAGTTCCTTCATATATTGAAGTGATTCGAGCGTCACGGTATAATCTTTCAGCAGCATAATCTTTCATATAACCGGAACCACCAAGCACCTGAATGGCATCATAAGCATTCTGATTTGAATATTCACTTCCAAATAGTTTTAAAAGAGGTGTATAAATATCAGCAAGACGTTGATATTTTTTGGCTTCTACACGTTCTTCAGTTTCCAGCTTGCGCTCTTTTGCTATGTGAAAGTAAAGTTTGTGCATTTCAATAAACCTTGCTGTTTCATACAAAAGCGATCGTGAAGCCATGGTTTTCACCTTCATCAATGACAACATCTCATATACCGCCGGGAATTCAATGATTGCTTTGCCAAATTGTTGTCTTTCTTTGGCATAATCATAAGCTTCACGATAGGCTGCTTCACAAAGTCCAACACCCTGAGCACCAATACCTAATCGAGCACCATTCATAAGTGACATTACATACTTAATTAAACCCATTTTTTGGTCGCCAACTAATTTGGCCGGTGCATTTTTATATACCAGCTCGCATGTTGGTGAACCTTTAATCCCAAGCTTGTTTTCAATACGCCTGACCATTACTGCTTGAGATGTCCTCTCGTAAAGAAACATAGACAAGCCCCGGGCATCTGAAGTTCCTTCTTCACTACGGGCAAGAACAAGTGAAATATCGGCGTCACCATTAGTAATAAAACGTTTAACACCATTTAAATACCAGGTATTTGTTTCTTTATCGTAACTAGCCTTAATATCGCCACGCAAGTTAACTGCCTGCAAATCAGAACCGGCATCAGGTTCAGTTAAAGCCATTGCAGCTGAATCGCCTTTGTTAAATCGAGGCAGATATTCATCTTTAAGTTCTTCCGAAGCAAATTCATTTATTGTTTCCGCACAGTCCTGTAATCCCCAGATATTAACAAAGCCGGCATCCGCACGGGAAACAATCTCCGCAGTCATGGTAAAAGGGATCAATGAAAAATTTAAACCTGCATATTTTCGTGGCAAAGTCATGCCCATTAAACCTGCATTTTTTAAAGCTTCATAGTTCTCTTGTGTTCCTTTCGCCCAAATAACCTCATTCTCTATAATTTGCGGACCTTCTTTATCAACCGATTCTGCATTGGCATCAATAATATTTCCTGTAATATCACCTACAATTTCCAGCACTTTCTCATAACTGTCCATTGCATCTTCAAAATTGAAAGGGGCATAATCAAATTTATCTTTATCTTGATAATTCCTTTCTTTAAGCTCTACTATCTTTTTCATCAAAGGATGATTAAGATGGAACCTGAGGTCTTCATTATCCGTATAAAAATTCGGCATATCTTATTTATTTTGTGTTCTTTTTATAAAATTTAATTAATCTGGGAATTACATCAGCAACGTCACCTTGAATATTATAGTCAGCAATATTACTGATAGGTGCATTTTTATCTGTATTTACTGATACAATCATAGCTGATTGATCCATTCCTACCCTATGTTGAACTGCCCCTGAAATACCACAGGCAATATATAACTTTGGCCTGACTGTTGTCCCGGTCTGACCAATTTGTCGCTCATGCTCAATAAAACCAGCATCAACAGCTGCCCTGGAACCTCCAACTTCAGCACCAAGTACATTAGCAAGTTCAAAAAGCAACTTAAAATTTTCTTTTGAACCAACTCCATAGCCACCGGCTATAACAATTGAAGCACCTTTAATATTAACTTTACTTTTCTCAATGTGGCGTTCAATTATCTCAACCACAAAATCATCATCACTAACACATGTTGATACATCTACCTGCTTAATTTCACCCTGATGGTTTTCATTAAACACTTCCATTTTCATCACGCCTTCACGGACTGTAGCCATTTGCGGATGCATATCCGGGTTTATAATTGTTGCAATTATATTTCCCCCAAAGGCAGGCCTTATTTGGTAAAGCAGATTTTTATAAGTAGTATCGGTTTTTTTAATATAATGGTCGCCGATAACCAAGCTTGTACAATCAGCCGTTAAACCACAACGCAAAGCTGAAGCAACCCGGGGGGCAATATCCCTTCCTATTGAACTTGCCCCAAATAAAACGATCTGAGGATCAAAATTCTGAAGAAGTTTGTTTACAATTGAGGTGTGTGCCAAAGTTAAATATGGTGAAAGTCTTTTATCATCAGCAACATGGATTACATCAACACCATATTTTAAAATTTGTTCACCAATATTATCCAGCCCTGAACCAATAACAATAGCTTCCAGTTTACAGTTTAACTGCTCCGCAAGACTTTTTCCTTTCGTAAGTAATTCAAGGCTTACATCAGCAACTGTTTTATCTTCTAATTCGCAATATACAAAAACATTTCTCATTCTGATATTTTTAATGGTAGCTTCTAAAAATTTAAAGTTTAAGACTTTCAAATTTTTCAGGGCTCGATTTTACTTTTGTAAATGAGTGTCTTGAAAAATTTGAGTAACGCAAAAATTTGAATTTTTAGAGCTATCTACCCTATTGTGTGATTTTCAATCAATTCTTTAATAAAATCTTCCAACTCGTCATCAGAAGTACTAATTTGTTTCGCTTTTTTTGACTGCAGAACAACATTTTCAACTTTTTTTACTTTAGTAGGAGATCCTGATAATCCCAGCCACTTCACATCAGCTTCAATATCATCTACACTCCACTCTGTAATATGAAGGTATTTTCTGTTATCAACCAGTGTTACAATTTGCTCATCAACATTTTCCTGCAATTCAGTACTTGTTTTTGCATGTTTAAATTTTAACAGCTGTTTAGCATTACGCGGTCGACAATCAGGAGCTGAACTATGAACAGTAACCAAAGCCGGCATTGCACTTGAAACGGTTTCTATACCACGTTCTAACCTTCTTTTAATTACAATTTTATTTTCATCAACTGATACTAATTCTTCAGCATAAGTAATTTGAGGAATACCTAATTTTTCAGCAGCCTGTGGACCTACCTGGGCAGTATCTCCATCAATAGCCTGGCGTCCTGCAAAAATGAGATCGTAATCACCAATCTTTTTTATTGCCTGGGAAACAGCATATGAGGTTGCCAGGGTATCCGAACCCGCAAACCTGCGATCAGTAATTAAATATCCTTTATCAGCACCACGATAAATACCTTCTCTTATAATCTCGGCAGCACGTGGTGGCCCCATTGTTAACATGATAACTTCTGACTCCGGATATCGATCTTTAACCTGCAAGGCTAATTCTAATGCATTTAGATCTTCCGGATTAAAAATTGCAGGTAAAACAGCACGGTTAACGGTTCCGTCCTCCTTCATTGCATCTTTCCCTACATTACGTGTATCAGGAACTTGCTTGGCAAGTACAACTATTTTAAATCCCTTCATTATTAATAAAAATTTTATTTAAGCCCAAATTATGCGATTCTCGCACACGGTTAAGAAATTATAAAGCTTTTAATTCACTACAATTCAACAACTTATAAGCTGAGGTTATATTTAAGTAAAGTACTATTTCAGCTCACTTATAGTACCCAACTTAAATTTAAGCTTGCAAATATAAAATAAATTACAAATAATTCTAAGACTTATTTTATTTAGAATTTTAATAAATATGATTTTAAAACCTGCATGTCTTAAAATCAAGGAATTAGCTCATTTACAATATTTTATATGCATGCATAGGATTTGAGGAGGATTAAGGAAATCTATTTAAAAAAGATGCTTTACACCAAAATTGATATGATATTAATCGGTCAACGCTATTTAGAGTTTGTCTACAAAGTCCGACTTCTGCGTTGTTGCTCAAAATCCAAATCCTCAAATACACTAGTATTCTGCGGTTTAGATTTATCACACGCCTTGAATTCGAACTTTTTAGTTCAAACTCTCGACTTTATGGACACACACTATTTAGGGATTATCAATTGTCAAATAACGAATGTTGAATGTTGAAATATCCTATTATACTAATTACTTGCTAAATATGTGCAATGCGGATTTTTAAAACACCCCAGATAATCTAAACCAGAGCAATTCGTTACATTATAAAATCCTGAAGGGTTAAAAACCTCTCGAATCTAGTAATCAGTTTTTAAGGGGAACTTCCTTTTTTTATGGAAACCCGATTCGCTTTTTAAAGTCCTATCAAAATATGCCAAAACCCCTTCATAATAACCGATAATTGGCTTACCAGTTGAACTGGTACAGTCCAGGAAAATCCTGTATATATTTCCCGTTCTATCAATTTTAAATAAGCCATCTGAAACAACGCCTACTATTCCTGTCCCTGTTGAAGAGTCGAAATCCAGGAAGAAATCAGAATAATCAAAAGTAAATTGATTTTGAGTATATCTATCAAAATAATATTCCCCATTTGCTATATCTATTTCCGATGAAGAAAATAGTTCAAAATAAATACTATCTACTCTGTTATTTAAAATGTTAGAAAATAGTGTAACATCAAAGTTATCATAGGTTGAGGTATTATCTATTAATCCATAATACTCCAGCGTCCCCATATCTAAATTATAGATAACACTATTGTAGATTAACCCTTGTTCCAAACTAAAGGAAATAGTGTGCGATGTTTCAGCTCCTGCTTCATCAACTGCAATAGCTTCGAATGAATAATTGCCCAATGAAAAATCCCAAGTGTTGCTCCAGGTAAATTCATATGGTGAATCTGTAAATGTTTCCACTAAATAACCATCAAGATACAGTCTTACTTCTTCTACTTCTCCTTCATTATCTGAAGCGATAATTGAAATGAATATATCTTCACCCGGGACAAATACATCACCATCAACAGGGCTTGTAATTTCACATTCAGGATTAGTGTTTACTTCCTTTTTTTCACAATTACTTAAAAAGATCACAAAAAGGGCTAAAACAAAATAGATATTTTTTTTCATGGTCAATTGTTCTTATGGTAACCTCTAATTACTTTTTGGTTTAATTATTAAACTGTAATTTTTAGTATATATTATAAAATTATTAGCAAAAATGAAATAAAAATCTATGAAAAGCTAATAATTTTTGATTAATAACTTTCAAAGGGTTTTGGACTTAAACCTTGTTTTCAAGGATTTTATATTGTGCATCCCTTTTTTTAACAATATTTTTCAAAATATAATTTTCATTTTTCTCTTCAACATGAATGCTAAACCCTAAAACCCATGACCAATATATCATCTAATTGATCTTGTCCTTTTTTCCAGTTTTCTATGGTTTGGTTTAATATTCTTCTTTGCTCTATCATCGTTTTTTGATGAATATCTATTAATAAACTTCGGAATGCTTTTATTGAATATTTATTATTTTTTTCACCACCAAATTGATCCGCATAGCCATCGGTATAAATGTAGAATATATCTCCGGTTTGTATCTCAATATTATGATTAGTAAAAGTATGCTCCTCTTTTAAATACATCCCCACAGGCATTCTATCGGCCACAATTTCATCAAGTTTATTATTACGGATCATGTATAATGAATTGTAGGCTCCGGCATATTGCATACTGTTATTTTTTGTATTGATTACGCAAATAGCCATATCCATCCCTTCCAGTGGCTGTCCTTTTTTACCAGTCTGTCTCAATGTTTTTTTCACCTCTTTTCTTAATTCATTCAAAACCTGGTTTGCCTGGGTTATCTCCCTTTTTCTTACAATTTCATTAATAAAAGAGATGCCCAACATTGACATAAAAGCGCCAGGAACTCCATGTCCACTACAATCAGCAGCAATTATAATAATATATTCATTTATTTGCCTGACCCAATAAAAGTCCCCGCTAACAATATCTTTAGGTTTAAATAATATAAAATTATCATGTAAAAGTTCGTTAATATATGCCTCTGGTGGTAATAAAGCATCTTGTATCAATTTTGCATATTCAATGCTATCTGTTATAGAAATATTTTTATTTTTTAGTTCCTGATTTAGTAGCTCAATTTTTTCAAGATTTTTTTTTAGCACATTTTGTTGCCTGACAACTTCAGTAGTTCTTTCTTTAACTTTTTCTTCCAATTCTTCGCTATATTCTTTTAGCTGATTTACAAGTTTTTCAAGTTCTTCATTTTGTGTCTTGATCGTTTTATCCTTAAAAAAACTTCTTACTGCTTCTGCAATGGTTAAATTAAGGTCAGTTGCATCCCAGGGTTTAGAAATATAACGGTATAAATGTGCCTGATTTACGGCTTTCCCAACCGCTTCTGCATTTGCCTGCCCTGTAAGCATAATATTATGTGTTTGAGGTGAAATTTGATAAATTTCAGTCAGGAACTCATCACCTTTCATACCAGGCATAATCTGATCAGCAATTACCACAGGTAATTCGATTTTTTCTTTCAGTAATTCATTTACAATTTCTATGGCCTCTTCTCCACTTTCAGCAGTTTCAACAGTATATTTTTTATCGAACTCATTTTTTAGTTGTGCTTTAAGACTGGTAAGTACAACTTTTTCATCATCAACACATAGAATAACTGCTTTTTTCATAGCTTATTATTTTCAATTAATTAGAACCTGTCATTAAGGTCAGTACTTTTTACATTTGTGTATCTAACTATTTAAAGGATAACAGTTTTCAATTCTCAGTAGGCAGTCTTTACAGAGTTCCTGCCTACTGCAGACTGTTTACTGCCAACTTTCTATATCTTTCAATCAGGCTTAGACATTTCAAAAAAACTACAAATTATAACAAAGAAAGCTTCTCCAATCCTGATTTTATCACATTAACCAGTTCTTTTTCTGCCCATGGTTTGTTAATACAATGATATAAGTTGGCATGTTTGCAGGCATTTTCTACAGCTTCATTTTCAGCCATTCCTGTAAGCATTACTTTTAAAATTTTAGGATGACTTTCATGTACTTTAATAAGAAATTCATCCCCCTTAATACCAGGCATGAGCCAATCTGAAACAATTATAATAATTACAGAATCATCCTGTATTAGTTCTTCAATTAGTTCAAACCCCTCCTCAGCATTTTCAGCAAATTCATAGGCAAATTTGTTCCCAAAGTTCCTTTTCAGTTGTGATTTTAAACTGGTTAAAATAATTTGTTCATCGTCGATACATAATATCACCTTTTTCATCTGTTTATTTTAATTATTTTCACTTCTCGTTTATTCTATTTAGTCATTTGTTGTTATTTGCAATTGCTGTCATTTGTTATATGACTGTTTTTGATATATTTGCATAAATTTCTTACGCCCATTCAGGGCTAATTTTCATGCTATTACTATCACACAGGGCGTTGCCCTGTGCTGGAAGCTTTAAGGCTTTCAGCCTTATACCTTGCATAGAACTAAATGCTTTCAATATTGCTAATTAAGCCACAGAAAGGGTTTGTAACCATTTTCTGGGCGGCCAACCCCGTCAGTGGTTTAACCCTGACGGTGGTTTTTAAATGTAAGTTCTATTTCTAATTTTTAAATATTAAAGGTGGCTAATGACTAATATACCAATGACCAGTCACCAATAACCTCCTAATGACTACAAATGACCACCTTATGACTATTGAATGACAACAAATGACAATTCAACTAATGACTATTTATCGGCAATATAACCTTAAACTCTGTTCCTTTTCCTTCTTCACTCTCAAAATCTATTGAACCTTCATGTTTTTCAATAATTTTTTTAACAATATCCAGTCCCAGTCCACTCCCTTCACCCGTTGGTTTTGTTGTGAAAAAAGCATCAAATATTTTATGCTGTATTTCTTCAGGTATACCTTTTCCATTATCTTTTATTTTAACAACTATTGCTGTATCTGTTTTTTTGACTGATATTTCCAGTTTTCCTTTTTCCTGCATGGCGTAAATTGAGTTATGGATCAAATTTGTCCATACCTGGTTTAATTCATCAGGATAACAAAGTATTTCCGGAACCGTTTTAAAATTCTTTTCTATTTCAATCCCTTGCTTTAACTGGTTATGGTATAGTGTTAGCACTGTTTCAATACCTTCGGTAATGTTTGCGCTTACTTTTTCATCTAAATTGCTATACCTGGAATAACTTTTTAAGGCAAAGACCACTTTGGAAGCCTTACTCACCGCCGATTTAATGTTCAAACTGTTTTTATACTGAATGGATAAATTATAAGCTGCATCCAGTAGAATTTCTGAATATTTATCATCTTTTAGCAGTTCAACGAAAGGTTCTATGCCATCATAAACACCCATGTCTACCAAGGTGTCAGCCATTTCATATGCATTTTTAACATTAAACCCTTCTAGTTTTTTTGTCATTGTTTTGCGTAACTGACGTTCTTCGCTTGATGTAAACTGGGTTCCATTTGAAAAACTCTTATCCAGCAAACTAATGAAATCATCCAATAACTTATCAGGTAATTTATTAAATAATTGCGGCAGCGTTTTATAAGAATGTTTCATGGATTCGGTAATGGTGCTAACCGAAGAATTTATTGCCCCTAATGGTGTATTTACCTCGTGTGCTATACCTGCTATTAGTTTACCCAGGGCAGCCATTTTTTCGGACTGTACCAATTGCGATTGGGTATGTTTCAAATGTTCCAAAGTGGTTTGAATTTCATCTTTTTGTTGTTCTATTTCTTTGTTCTGTAGCCCCAGTGACTCATTGATGGCAATAATTTCTTCGTTTTGCTGGCTTAATTCTTCTTTTTGATTTGAAAGCTCCTCATTTTGTTGCCCAAGTTCTTCGTTTTTCTCTTCAATTTCTTCTTTTTGTTGAATAACTTCCACTGTACGCTCTTTAACTGTTTGTTCCAATTTTTTCTTGTCTTGTTTTAGTTTTGCCGTACGCCATCTTATTAAAGTCCAAACAAATAACATAGTAGCAATAACATAAAGTACACGTGCCCACCATGTATGCCACCAGGGTGGATAGATAGTAAAAGTATATTCAAAAGTCTTACTCCATACATTAGATTCACCAATTGCTTTTACTTTAAAAGTATAAGTACCATGAGGAATATTCCTGTAATCTGCCCTGGTTTCTTCAGTCACAGAGCTCCATTTGTTATCCAGTCCTTTCATTATATATTGATACTTTATTTTATGCGGAGCTTGCCAATCGGTAGCAGAGTAATTAAAAGTCAGATGATTTAAACGATAAGGCAATTTTAAGCTTAGCGGGTAATTATAAAATGGTTTTATATCCGAAAATTCAATTCCTTTTATATTGATTACTTTCTCTTTAACGGTTAAATAATTCTTTTCAGCATGGATTGTATCAGCCAGCATTTGAAAATCAATAATAAAGTTGTTAATTTCTAAGTTGTTCAACTGTATTGAAGGTGCTAGTGAATTATTTTTAAATCTATTTAGATCCAGGGTGGTAATACCTTTTCCTGTAGCCCACCATATTTTGTTCTTACTATCGAGGTAGGCAGCATTGTAACCAAAAAAAACATCTTTTAATCCATCTAAAAAGTTAAAGCTCTTAACTTGAACGATATACTTCTCTCTACTTGTATCAGTGCCAATATTGCTAAATTCAAAATAATGAAGCCCCTTTTCCGAACCTAACCATAAATTTTGATTATTGTCAAAAACGAGCGAGCTTATGGCATTAAATTGTTTTCCATTAATTTCATAATAATTAATAAATGAATTATCCGTATATCTGCATACCCCTTTACCATGTCCCATCCAGATATTACCAATATTATCTTCTTTAATACTCCAGATTCTATTGTCGGCTAATCCATCATTCTTTGAAAAATGAATTAAATTTTTACCATCAAATTTTACAGCTCCATAATAATAGGTGCCTAACCAAAGGTTTCCCTTAGAATCAATCGTACTGCAAACGATTAGGTTGTCATCTCTTTCTTTTCCTATTTTAAAATGAGTAAATGAATTCCCATCATATTTATAAAATCCATTAAATGTTCCAAGCCATAAATTACCTTCTTTGTCCTCACTAATTGATGTTACATATATGTCAGTAAATCCCTGTTCTTTCGAAAAATGAATAAATGATTTTCCATCAAATTTACTTACCCCGTCATTACTGGCTATCCATAAATTTTCCTTACTGTCATTAAATAAAAAAATAACCCTTCCATTCATCAAACCATTTTTTACGGTATATTTCTTAATTTTCTTTCCATCAAATGAAATTAAACCTTCCCCTATTTCACTTCCCATCCAGATATTTCCGTTTTTATCTTCTACAAATGATCTTATACTTTGTATTTGCATGCCCACTTCACCTGATAAATGAATAAATGAACTTTCCTTTAATTTACAAACTCCCCCATAACCTGCAATCCAGATATTCCCCTTTTTATCCTGCATTAGCCTTCCGGAAGTTCTTAAGCCAGTTCCTTTGGTGTAATTTATTATATAGGTTCCGTCATATTTAGCAAGTGCTTCAGAATAACTAAACCAAATATTTTCACCTTTATCCTGAAATATGGAACGCACTCTGTTATCTATAAGGCCTTCTTCTTTAGTTAACTGAAAAAACGATAGGCCATCATATTTACAAACTCCATTGACAGTTCCAAACCAGATATTACCGTCTTTATCCATTATAACATCTCTTATCGAATTACTATTTAAACCATCTTTAACGGTAAAATGGGTAAAGGATATCCCATCAAATTTGCATGCACCTTCTTTTGTTGCTATCCAGACATTTCCATTATCATCTGCAATAATATCCCGAACGTTGTTATTGATCAATCCTTCTTTTTCTGTATAATAAATAAAAGATTTTCCATCATATTTTATGATTCCATTTGTCCCTGTTCCGAACCACATATCTCCTTTCTTATCTTGAGTTATTGAGCTAATAAATGGGGCACTTAATCCTTCTTTTGTTGTAAAATTGGTAAAAGATCTCCCATCGAATTTGCTCAAACCATTTAAGGTTCCCATCCACAAATTTTCTTCATTATCCATATACATTTTCCAGATATCATAGTGTACAAGGCCTTCATGCTCTGAGAAAGTCGTAAATGAATTTCCGTCGTATTTAACCAGTCCACCACTCTGGGTGCCAAACCATAAATTGCCCTTTTTATCCTCTATTATTGATGAAATAGTGGATGAGCTTAAATTCTGTTCTACATCAAGATACTGAATATCATAATGCGCATTATCCATATACCGTGGTGATAAGGCAGGAATAGGTTTAGGTTGCTTTGTCCTGACAATTTTTGGAGCGTATATTGTGTCTCCATTCTGAATGCTGAAACCTGTATCCGGGATAATACAAGTCTTAGGTAAATTTGCAGAACCTATGCCAGGTGTTATTACTGTCAATTTTGTAGTATCAATGGGTATAACTTTAGGTTTACCAGCCTTAACTGGTATAATTCCAGTATATTTACTTTCCTTTGGTATACCTGCCGGAACAATTTCAGGTGAAGCAAAAGAATCCGGATTCATCCAAATTCCCTTTGCAGGTATTTTTGTTAATGAGTCAGGATTTATTTTAATAACTTCCCCAATTAATTTATCCTCTTGATTGTTTATGCCAGTGTTTTCATCAAGTGATGTATTGCAGGCAATAAGCAAAGTAGCTAAAACAAATAATAATTTGTAGGTTAATTTTATCATAATTTTAATCTTTAGCTAATAATTAATCATTGGGAATTGCTTCACCGCCTTTCTTATTGTTTACTGCTTTCATTATTACAACTGTTACATTCTGAAACCCAGCACTGTATGCGGTTCGCAATGACGTTCGTTGTGCGAGCGATTGCTTGCGCCAGAGTATGACCCCAAACCCCTGATAGGGGCTTTGCTTCTCAACTAAACAATTAAACCTCGAGCAATGCTCGAACTTATTTATTCTGCTCCGCCGCATTCCCCCTTCAGGGGGGTAGGGGGTCTTTACTCGTGCGCCAGCCTTACTATTCATTTCATACCATTTGTAAAGTGAAGGCCTGGCTAAGAAAATTAAAAGTTAAACGTAATAAAATCATCGTTTTCAACACTTTACAAATCCAAGCCTTCACTATTTCTTTACTATTAAATAACTTTTAAACGCTACCTAATAACCAATGACTAATTAACTAATGACTATTTATAGGCAAAACAACCCTAAATTCCGCCCCTTTTCCTTCTTCACTTTCAAAATCAATAGTACCATCATGCTTTTCTATAATTTTTTTAACTATATCCAATCCCAGGCCGCTTCCTTCTCCTGTTGGTTTGGTTGTAAAAAAGGCATCGTATACTTTATCGTGTATTTCTTTAGAGATCCCTTTTCCATTATCTTTTATTTTGACAACTAAAGCTGTATCTGTTTTACTAACATTTATTTCCAGTTTTCCTTTTTCATGCATGGCATAAATTGAATTATGGATGAGGTTTGTCCATACCTGGTTTAATTCATCAGGATAACAAAGTATTTCCGGAACCGTTTTAAAATTCTTTTCTATTTCAATCCCTTGCTTTAACTGGTTATGG
>JBDLJL010000076.1:0-24143 GCA_039714415.1 Bacteroidota bacterium | reverse complement strand
ACTAAAACATGGATTGTAAAAGCAAAAAAAAGAGGCTTGATAAACGAGATTGATTTTTCAGCCTTCAAAGAAGATATAAATTATATTGGTAAAATGTTAAATAGTTATATTAAATCTATCAGTAATAATCAAGCAAATTTCAAAAATGAAGTAAATGAACCTATTGCTGAATATGGTTCAGAAGAAAATAATATTTTCGAAAGCTAATTACTAATAAACTAATTACCAGTTACTAATACACTAATTACCAGTTACTAATACACTAATAGGAAATGGCATTAAAAATACAAACATCAAAAGAAGATTTTCTTAAAATATTTGAGAAAGATGAAACTGAGGTGTTGTCACAGGGTTTAGTTAAAAATACTGCCCTAAAAAGATTGGCAAACTTTAATCTCCCTGGTAAAACGGACGAAGAATGGAGACATACCAGTTTAAACAGGCTTTTACAACATCACTATAGTCAAGCTGAAAACAGGGAATTAACCGATTATATAGTAAATTCTTTTTCTATTCCGGGACTGGATGCATATAGATTGGTTTTCATAAATGGTTTTTATGCACCTGCATTTTCAGACATAAAAAGTAACAACAAGGAACTGATCATAAAACCCATGGCTGTTGCCAAGGTAGAAAATAAAGAAATATTTGAACAATATTTTGGTCAATCAGAAATCCGTACCAGCAATTTTTTCACATCCCTGAACACGGTATATTCAACGGATGGTAGTTTCATATATATTGGCGATAATTTTGTTGCTGACAAACCAATACATATTGTTAATCTCTCTGATGGTAAGGACAGAAAGACCGTTTCACAATATCGCAATTTAATTATTGGCAGTAAATTTAGCCGGGCAAAAATAATCAACAGCTACCACTCATTATCTGTTAATTACACCCTAACTAATATCGCCACTGAAATTTTCCTTGAAAACAGCGCACATATTAATTACAATATCTTTCAAGGTGAAGGTGTTGATGCCTCTCAGTTTAACAATGTAAAAGTTATCCAACAATCAAATAGCAACTTTTCAAGTAATACAACTACACTATGTGGGATGCTGGTACGTAACGACCTTAATGTTGAACAAAAAGGGTCAAATTGCGAAACAGATTTAAATGGTTTATATCTTCCCGACCGTGAACAACATTTTGATAACTCGGTATTTGTTCATCATGAAAAACCTCACAATACAAGTAATCAATTGTACAAAGGAATTATTGACAACAAAGCAAGTGCTGTTTTCTGGGGAAAAGTTTTGGTTGATAAAAATGCACAAAAAACACTTGCTAATCAATCAAATAAAAATATATTATTAACAAAATATGCCAAAATTAACAGCAAGCCTCAATTAGAAATTTATGCAGATGACGTTGCCTGCTCGCATGGTTCAACAACCGGACAAATTGATAAAGAAGCTCTTTTTTATTTACAGTCCAGAGGTATAAACCGACGCAAGGCAGAAACTTTGCTTCTTTCTGCTTTTGTTAAAGATGTAATTGAAAAAATACAAATTGATCCGTTCAAATTATATATTCAAATACTGGTAAATAATCGGTTAAAGGGAGAAAAAGTAGATGGCCAGTGCATTATGATTGATGAATGTCCGGCTTGTGACCAAAAAGATTAGTAACTGGTAATTGGTAACTTGAACGGGGTGTGATAGAGACTGCTATTTGACACAATATACTTTGTTATTGCCGATATTCTTTTAGAGAAATGCACAGAATGAGTATTGTTACAATTTAAAGTAAAAACTAGGGCAAAGCCCTAAAAGCACAAACAATGGGCGAAGCCCATTGCTACTAAAGAAATTTTAATCAGCCCTGTAAGGGCATTAGCAGATTATTTCAGCTTTAATAAGTTAGTTAAAAAATTTGAAACAATTAATAAAGTCAAAGTATGCCCATAGACATCAATAAAATAAGAGCAGACTTCCCTATCCTAAACCAGAAAGTTCACGGAAAGGACTATGTTTACCTTGACAATGGTGCAACAACTCAAAAACCTGTTCAGGTAATTGATGCTGTTAGTGATTTTTACAAGAATACGAATAGCAATATCCACCGTGGTGTTCATTATTTGAGCGACCAATCAACTAAAGCTTATGAAACCGTTCGTAAGAAAGTTCAAGAATTCATTAATGCAGAACAGGAAAATGAAATAATCTTTACTAAAGGAACAACTGATTCAATTAATCTGGTAGCTTTCTCATTTGGTGAGAAATATATTAATGCAGGTGATGAAATTATTATTTCTGCTATGGAACATCATTCAAACCTGGTTCCTTGGCAAATGCTTTGCGAACGAAAAGATGCTCGTTTACGAGTTTTACCTTTTGATAAAACCGGTGAGTTGGAGTTAGATAAACTACCAGCCCTACTTAATGAAAAAACAAAACTTTTAGCAATCACTCATGTTTCTAATTCTTTAGGAACATTAAATCCTGTGAAAGAAATTATTGACCAGGCTCATAAAGCAAATGTCCCGGTTTTAATTGATGGTGCACAAAGCATACAACATACGGTAATTGATGTTCAGGATTTAGATTGTGACTTCTACGTTTTTTCTGGTCATAAAATTTATGCTGAAACGGGCATTGGTGTTTTATACGGAAAAGAAAAATACTTAAAAGAAATGCCGCCATATCAGGGTGGTGGTGATATGGTTGATCACGTAACACTTGAAAAAACAACTTTCCTTGATGCACCTTTTAAATTTGAAGCAGGCACAGCAAATTATGTTGGAGCAGTAAGTTTAGGTGTCGCCATTGAATATATTAAAAACATTGGGCTGAAAAATATCACAGAATATGAGGCCGAGTTATTAAAATATGCAACAGAAGAACTTGAAAAAATTGAAGGATTGACCATATTTGGAAAAGCAAAAAATAAAACAGCAACAATATCCTTCCTATTGGATAAAATTCATCACTATGATGCCGGTATGATATTGGATAAACTGGGAATTGCTGTTAGAACCGGAAGTCACTGTACACAACCGGTTATGGACTTTCTTGAAATTACCGGAACCATTCGGGCAAGTTTTGCTTTCTATAACACAAAAAATGATGTGGATAGGTTGGTGGCTGGACTATTAAAAGTAAAAGAAATGTTTGAGTAAAAGTTAGTAATTAGTATATTAGTAATTAAGAACTTGAGGATATAGAAATGTAGAGATGACTTGCAAAGTTTTTAAAACTTGGAAAGTCTTAGATTTGAAAAGGAGAAAATGTGCACTTCGACAAATGATACAGTGAGTTTGTCGAACTGCTCAGTGACCAATTTGAAGATGTGGAAATTTGAAGATTGAAAACCCAAAAACAATTTAACAATTTAACCATATAGCAATATAATAAAATAACAAAATGACATTAAAAGAAATTCAGGAAGAAATAATTGAAGAGTTTTCCGTTTTTGATGAATGGATGGATAAATACGAGTTTTTAATTGAACTGGGCAGTGATTTACCGACTATTGATGCAAAATATAAAAATAATGAATACCTGATAAATGGCTGCCAATCAAAAGTTTGGCTAAATGCCGAACTGATAGACGAAAAAGTACAATTTACTGCCGATAGTGATGCAATTATTACAAAAGGGATTGTAGCTTTATTAGTACGTGTGCTATCAAATCGTACACCCGAAGAAATTATGAATGCCGACCTGTTTTTTATTGACAATATTGGATTAGCTGATAATTTATCACCTACCAGATCAAATGGTTTAGTTGCTATGGTAAAACAAATGAAAATGTACGGCATGGCTTTTAATGCAAAACAAAATAAGTAGAATCTGATTTTTAGATTATGGAAAATAAAGAAGAAAGCAAAACAACATATTTACAGTTAGAAGCAGAAATATTAAAGGTCATTAAAGAAGTTTATGACCCTGAAATACCTGTAAACGTTTATGATTTGGGTTTAATCTACGAAATTGACGTTGATGATTATGATAATGTGGATATAAAAATGACTTTGACCGCACCAAATTGTCCGGTTGCAGATTCAATGCCTAACGAAGTAAAAGAAAAAGTTAAAGCTATTGAAGGCGTAAACAATGTAAATATTGAAATGGTTTTTGACCCACCATGGAGTGCATCTATGATGAGTGAAGAAGCAAAATTAGTGCTGGGATATTTATGATTATTTATCTTTCCCTTTTCTAAGCTTTTGCTTCATATTTTTCAATCTAAGATTTAATGGGATATCTTTTTCAGGGTTTGGTGTATTACTATTTACAGCTGTACCCATATAATTAGCCACACACCTGAAACCAACATATGAGTAAGTAGAATCTTTGCGTTGCCAATCCCTGGCACCTACTTGAAGAAAATAAGAAATATCTTTCCATGATCCTCCCCGAACCACTTTAAAGCCCGATGAATGATCAGAATATAATGGATTATGATCATTGGAAGACTGATAGGAAATAGGAGAATAATTATCAAGCACCCATTCTGAAACATTCCCAGCCATATCATACAAACCAAATCCATTTTTTGCAAACTGGGCAACAGGAACGATATATATTTCCCCATTATCTGACACGTAATTTCCCGGCATTGGGTAAAAATTAGCCAGATAGAAACCAGCGTCATTTTTAGTACCACTGCCTATCCATGGATATTTTAAATTCTTTATACCTCCTTTAGCAGCATATTCCCACTGAGCCTCTGTAGGCAATGAAAATACTACACCTGTATTCATTTTTTTAGTACGCCAAACAGTAAATGCCAACGCCTGTTTCCAATTAACCCCCACCACAGGATACTGATCTAAAACAGTATTGCCTTCATCGAAATACTCACTAATTGAAATCCTTGATTCAGGGAAATTATCTTCCCAAACTGTTGTGTTCGGATAAATATTAATTTCTTCTTTTGTATCCGGATTTGTATATATTAATTTTGATTTATCATAACCTTCCGTTAATCCTAAGCTATCCCTTACTGAATATACAAATTCTCTGTATTCCTTAAAAGTTATTTCTGTTTTATCAATATAAAACGGACTTAAAGAAACTCTTTTTTTAGGAGCATCAGCCAGGTTAAACTTATCATCTGCAACACCCATTTCAAAACTTCCTGATGGGATATATACCATTCCCAAATCCTCAAATTCTTCAGATTGAACATTTCCGGAAACACCAACTAATTGACCTTTATAACTATTACAAGAAAAGACTAAGGCCGAGACAAAAAACAATATTAAAAATCTACACATACCAATTTAAAGTTTTAGGGTTGTACCTTACCAATCTTTTTATCAATTATTTGAACTATATCTTTAGATTCTTCAGTGTAAAAATAGACCATAAAGGCAATATCTGCTTTTTCATCTGAGAACACATGCTCATCGTATGGGTTCTTTCCTTTCCAATGAAAAACGTATGATTTAATAAGCTTATTATCAATAATACTTGCAGGACAAAACCGGCCATCTTTAAATTCTTTAGGGTTAATTGAAATACTTTCCTTTATAACCGAAGCGTCAAGTTTTTTAGTATCAAGATTCTTAAAAATAACACCCCTTTCGCTTTTTTCTTCCTCTGAAAGCTCCTCTTGTTCATCTCGCCAAATAACTTTATAACCTTTGCCGGCAACTAAATTTGCAACAGCAGAACCACCGGATATTTCCTTCTTATTATATAAATTAGTTGAATTAATCACTAATCCTTTAATTAAATTATTATTCTTGCTAAAAAAATCATCAATTAGTTTTTGATTATTTTCAGCATATGTACTAGAAACTTCTACAAAAACTCCAATACCATATTGTTCCATTTTATTGGTAAACAATTTTATCAAATGATTTTGTTTACTATTAAAACAGTCATAACTTGCTTCAAGCACAACACCGTTAATATTATAAAATGCAAGCATTTGTGCAAGTTTCTCGTAAGCAAACTGTCTATTACTATGGTTCCCGGAATTTAAAATATTATAAAACAAACTCTTTTTTGATAAAAAAGCATTGCTTTCGTTTGCATTAACGCCACTCCACAAATTTGCCAAACGGCAAGAGGGTAGAATACGAACCTCCTTTTCAATTTCATCGATCCTTTTCTGCCTTTCAACTTCTGAAATAATATCAAAAGCACCATATAAAGTACTGCGATGGTTACTTCCTACCAGAAATATATTCCCTTTAATAAATTTATAAAAATAACTATCTGGGCCAGATAAAATCCTTTTTATTGTATCACCATCTAATACAGAATTTTCAACACTATCAGCACTTGCCAACATTATTTCTAACTGATCCTTTATTAAATAACGCTCACTCCCGTCCAAATCAGCTTCTGCCAGTTTTCTTAATTTCTTGCTGGCAATAAAATCATTATAAGTTAAAATATAAATAGAATTCTTTTTTAAGCCTCCAACTTTTCCAATTTCACGGTATTTTAAAACGGCCTGTTTCCTTTTTCTTTTTTTTGATTTAGACAATGAAGACCAAGTCCCTAATTCTATATTGAGGATGTTACTTAATAATAAACCAGTATTTCTTATAGCATTTACTGACCCTGGCTTTTCGTTAACGACAATTACTTTCTTAAGATAGTCCCTGTAAATTTCCAACTGTCCATTATTAACAGAATATTGAATGGAAGGATCAAACATACTATTATTTGTAGGGAAATGATAACTTCCCGTGTATTCAAGTGCGGTAAATTGCAAACTTAAACCTGGACGGTTATACTCAACTGTTTGAGCTAAAGAATTATTTTGAAAAATTAGGATAGAAATTAAAGTAGTAAGGTATTTATTTATCAGATACTTCACAAGATTAGGTTTTAGTTCTACATTATATTTCCAAATTATCCTATTATTTCATCAGAATTCCCAAAGGTTCATCTCAAAATTAAATAATTCATACTCTATTCTTCGACTTTCCAAGATCATTTGCAATGTGGGTTCATTGGAATTTTCATCGGCATCAGTATAATCTGCAATACCCACACCAAAGCTATTGTTTATTTTTATTATATAACTTTCAAAATCTCCTGATTCAAATTTCATTAAATAGTTATAATAAGAATTTTGATTTGCAGGATCCCTTAATTCTTCTTGTTCTAAATAAGATCTCAACTGATCAAATCTAAACCAGGCAACTTCTTTATATGTTTTTCTTTCACCTTCACCCTCCTCTGATTCCTCTTCCTCACTAATTATTGGGTCTTCTTTCACATATGCCAAAATTGGTTTAATTCCAATAATAACTTTACCAAAACGTGCACTTTTTTTCACAAAAAAATATTCTTCAATAATTTCAAACCGTTCAATCGCATCTAATCCTGTTCCTTCATGAACTACTTGCATTTCAGGGGGGGCATCAGGATTATCAACATCTTCTACCCAAATAGTATCAGATTTTCCACCTAACTTATTATACAGCTCGTTCAAAGTCATTAAGCCCTCAAAGCGGTTTCCTTGCACTTCAACGTACGCATCAATCCCAAAATTCTCTACACTATTTAGTATAATTTGAATCAAACTCTTATTGCCTGCAGCTGTACCACTGTAAACATGCTGCATCTCCTTGTTCTTAGGTCTATTCAAATCAAGAATTCTATGAACCGTTCTTCGCCAGATAGTATCACTTGGATAAAAATTTGTTTGTGAAAAAATAGATTCGGTAGAAAATATAAAAGTTATAAGAAGAATGGATAATTTTACCAATAAACCTGTTCTCATAAAACTGATTTTTTATTTGCCGAAAAAATATGAACAATATAAGTGAATATTCGTTAATTATAGTCAAAGACTACAAAATTAACCACATCAAAAATGCATATAACTATGAACCTATATGTCATACATAAATTATGCCTAAATTATTAACGATTATAACATTAATGATTATTACATATATGATTCCAGAAGACGATTTAACCTGAAAATAAAGCAGGTTAAATAGACATATATTTTTTGTATGATAAAATCGAATTAATTTCCCCTATCATGATTGGAAAAGAATCAATATTAGTTTTAAGATATTTATAAATCAATCTAAAACAATGAACGTCATTAGCAAAACAAAACAATGGGGGATTGCTTCGTTTCACCACTAATGACAAACATTGCACATCATATTGATAGTGAGTCAGTTATCGTGCCGAAACACAAAGACACATTTTCTATCTTTGCGGCTTACGGCTTTGCATGAGTTTTTGTTGTTATATCACTTTGTAGGCCTTTTTCCAAGCCTTGTGACTCAAAATGACGCCTGAATTTTTTTCAGCCCCTTTGTATTTCTACTCAGCAATAATTAAGGAGTATTTCTTTTTTCCTTTTCTTACAAGAATAAACTTGTTGTTTATCAGGTCATTTGAATTAATGACTTTTTCAGTATTCTGCTCTTTTTCCTGATTAATACTCAGACCATTATCTTTCATTAAACGGCGCATTTCACCTTTTGAAGGGAAAACTTTTGTTTTTTCTGCCAATAAATCTAAAATTGGAATCCCGGCGGTTAATTCATCTTTTTTAACTGTAAACTGAGGGACGCCTTCAAAGACCGCAAGCAATGTTTCAGAATCAAGTTTACTTAAGGTTTCTTTTGTTCCTTTTCCAAAAAGAATTGCCGAAGCATCAATTGCTTTTTCATATTCTTCTTCAGAGTGTGTCATTACAGTAAGTTCTTTCGCTAACCGTTTTTGTAATACCCTTAGATGGGGAGCTTCTTTATGTTCATCAATCATCCTACTAATTTCTTCTTTTGAAATTAGTGTAAATATTTTCAGGAACTTTTCAGCATCTTCATCAGAGGCATTTAACCAAAACTGGTAAAAGTGATAAGGACTGGTACGTTTAGGGTCTAACCAAATATTACCACTCTCAGTTTTTCCAAATTTTCCACCATCTGCCTTGGTTAACAATGGCCATGTCAAAGCAAAAGCTTTTCCACCCGCTTTTCGCCTGATTAACTCCGTTCCTGTAGTAATATTCCCCCACTGGTCAGAGCCACCCATTTGTAATTTGCAATTATTGTTTTCGTAGAGATGTAAAAAATCATAACCCTGAACCAATTGATATGTAAACTCAGTAAATGATAAACCCTCAGCATCCTCATTATTGCCATCACGGTTCATTCTTGATTTCACAGAATCTTTGGCAATCATATAGTTAACGGTAATTGATTTTCCAATGTCACGAATAAAATCCAAAAAGCTAAACTCTTTCATCCAGTCGTAATTGTTCACCATTTCAGCTGAAGTTTTTGAATTACCCGAAAAATCAATAAATTTTTCAAGTTGCTTTTTAATGCTTTCCTGGTTATGGCGTAAACTTTTTTCATCAAGGAGGTTTCTTTCTTTCGACTTCCCTGATGGATCACCAATCATTCCTGTAGCACCACCAATTAAAGCAATAGGCTTATGTCCGGAACGTTGAAACAACCTTAACATCATTACACCTACTAAATGTCCAATATGCAAAGAGTCAGCTGTTGGGTCAATTCCAACATAGGTACTGGTTAATTCTTTTTCTAATAATTCTTCCGTTCCGGGCATTATATCCTGGAGCATTCCACGCCACTTAAGTTCTTCTACAAAGTTCATATATACTTAACTAAATTTTTTCGTTATAAATTCAAATAAACCAATTTATTATCTAACAACAGAATAACAATAAAATGCATGTTACGAGTTTTGGGTTTCGGGTTTCATCAAATTAACTAATCCTGCAACAATATCCTTATGTTTGCTTTAATAAAACAGTCTTTTCCGTCAGATAGATAAAGATTACCTAATACACATCTGATTATCAAAATAAAATCGGGCACAAATATACTGCTTTATATGAATTTTGGCAATAATGATTTTTGAAACCTGATAAATATATTTTTATTTTATTTATCTTAAAATTAAAACATTAATTATAAAAAAGTTAGTAATTTTTTATGTTAAAATGTACATTTGCAAAAAAAATAAATGGCTCAAATAAATATAAACACCTCTCAAAATGTATTAATAATACATCCTACTGCCAGTATAGGTAAAAGAATGCTTTCCCAATTGTTGGACTTCACTATTTTATTTTTCTATTACCTGACAGTTAGCATTTTATTAGTTAGTTTGGAAATTAATAGTACAGCAACATTCCTGGTTGTATCTCTTCCAGCAGTTTTTTACAGCCTTCTTATGGAATTATTTTTCCAGGGGCAAAGCATTGGAAAAATGGCACTTCAAATAAGGGTCGTAAAATTGGATGGTTCACAGCCAACAGTCATCAATTATTTTACCCGTTGGATTCTTCGTTTAATTGATATTCCTTTTTATGGTTCAGTGGCTATAATAACTATTGCCATAAATGGGAAAGGTCAACGACTGGGCGATATTGCAGCCGGCACAACAGTAATTAATTTAAAGAAAGACACCCTTTTTAATAATGGTATCTATAAAAAATTACCTCCTAATTACGAATTACAATTCCCTGAAATGGAAAAACTTGCTGAAAAAGATATTAAAATTATTAACGAAGTATTAAACCATCATCAACAAAACAGAAACCGCTCAACAATTGATATGCTTATAAAAACTAAAGATGCGGTAACAAAAAAAACAGGAATTAATTCAGACCTTCCACCATTGGTATTTTTAAAAACAGTAATTAAAGATTACAATTTCATTATTTCAGAAGCAACAATTGAAGATTAATACAATACCTTAACAAAACTGCTCTACAACTAAAGAATTGCTTTTATCATATTAGCAACATCTCGCGAGACCAACATAATAGACCAACTAACAGCGTACTTAAATTACAAGTCATAATATTTTGAGTTGCAGATTATTAATAATCTAACGAAGAATTAATCTTAATATGTTCTAAAAAACTTCCAATTCTTGTTATTCTGACAAAAATCATATATATTTAATAATCTGTAAACCACAAAAGAACTACTTTTGCTGAAAAATTTGGTTACCTTTAATTATTGATTATGACTAAAAATCAAGATAAAAGACTTTTCCCTGAATTCCCGGCTATTACTACTACTGATTGGGAAGAAAAAATAAATATTGACCTAAAAGGGGCTGATTATGAAAAAAAGCTAATCTGGAAAACCATTGAAGGCTTTAATGTTAAACCTTATTACACAAAAGAAGATTTAAAAGGCTTGAAAAGCATTACTCAATCATCTCCAAATGAATTCCCCTATCTAAGAGGAAACAAGAATGACAATAATTGGCTTATCAGACAGGATATTTACGTTGATGATGTAAAAAAAGCAAACCCAAAAGCTTTGAATGCAATAAAAAAGGGTGCAGAATCAATTGGCTTTATTATTTCTGAAGAACTGGAAATTGAAGCAAATAGACTGGCAGAATTATTAAAAGCTTTGCCCCTTGAAAATATTGAACTAAACTTTTCACAGGGACAAAAGACTAAAAAATTGTTACTTTGCTTTGTTGACTTTTGTAAATCAAATAGTATTGACACTACAAAAATAAAAGGATCTTTTGATTTTGACCCTTTGGGTTATACAAGTATTACAGGACAATGTTATGATGAAGACCTTTGTAAGGAAATGAGTATTTCAAAACCCGTTTTTGAAAACGCAAAAGATATTTTACCCGGTTTTCAACTTATATCCGTTAACGGAAAATATTATAATAATGCCGGAGCTTCTGTTGTGCAGGAACTGGCTTTCAGTCTTTCAGTTGCGAATGATTACCTGACATTTGCAGCAGCAGAAAACATCTCGGTTAACGATTTTAGTCCTCGAATTAAATTTAATTTTGCAGTGGGTTCCAACTACTTTATGGAGATTGCAAAATTAAGGGCAGCCAAACTTTTGTGGGCTAAAATTGTTGAAGCTCATAATCCTTGTTGTGCTGAAAAGGGCAAAATGTATATCCACTCAGAAACATCGGAGTGGAATAAAACTATTTATGATCCTTATGTAAATATGCTAAGAACAACTACCGAGGCTATGTCTGCTTCATTAGGTGGGACAGATTCTTTAACCGTTTTACCTTTTGACCACAGTTACAAAAAAACCGATGAATTTTCAGAACGTATAGCTCGTAATCAACAAATTGTTTTAAAAAAAGAATCTTATTTCGATAAAGTTGCTGACCCGGCAGCCGGTTCTTATTATATTGAAAATCTTACAAATTCAATTATTGATGAAGCCTGGAAACTGTTCCTTGAAATTGAAGATTTAGGTGGATATCTTGAAGCATTCAAAAAAGGTAAAATACAGGATAGTATTACTGAAACGGCACAAAAAAGGGATATGAATATTGCTATGCGAAAAGATATTTTGTTAGGCACAAATCAGTATCCGAACCAGAATGAAACTCTTGACAATAATATTCAAAAATTACGACAGTTTCCGCAACCCGTAAAAGGGAAAACTTTTATTGGTGAACCATTAAAAATATATAGAGCCGCAGAAGCGTTTGAAAAACTTAGGTTAAAAACAGAAGAAAATAAAAATAAAATACCTTCTGTATTTTTATTTACCTATGGTAATTTGACCATGCGCAAGGCAAGGGCAGCATTTTCATCTAACTTTTTTGCCTGTGCCGGTTTTAATATTGAAGATAATTTTGGTTTTGAAACAGTTGAAAAAGGAATTGAGGCTGCCAAAAAATCAAAAGCAAAAATTGTGGTTATTTGTAGCTCAGATGATGAGTATGAAACAATTGCACCGAAGATTTTTCAGACCTTAAAAGGTGACAAAACAATTGTTGTTGCGGGATATCCGAAAAAGATAATTCAAAAATTGGAAGATTTGGGTATTAAATATTTTATCCATATAAAATCAAATGCGCTTGAAATGTTAAAAGAATTTCAGGAATTAGTAATTAGTAACTTGTAATTAGAAATTGGCAAGAACTATTGACCCATTTCACTAATTATCATCAACTAATTACCAATAACTAATAAACTAATTACCAATATTATGCGACCAGATTTCAAAAATATCGATATAAAACAGCAAAATAAATCAGATAATAAGAAAGCTGAAACAAACTCTGAATTATGGGATACACCAGAACAAATTCCCGTAAAAAAGGTTTACACTTCTGAAGATCTGTTAAACATGGAGCATTTGGATTATGCAGCTGGTATTCCGCCATACCTGCGCGGCCCCTACTCCACCATGTACGTAATGCGGCCCTGGACTATTCGTCAATATGCCGGATTTTCAACGGCGGAAGAATCAAATGCCTTTTATCGCAGGAATCTGGCAGCAGGGCAAAAAGGCCTTTCTGTAGCGTTTGACCTTGCCACACATCGTGGCTATGACTCAGATCATGAAAGAGTTGTGGGTGATGTTGGTAAAGCCGGTGTGGCTATTGATTCAATACTTGATATGAATATCCTTTTTGACAAGATACCCCTGGATAAAATGTCCGTTTCCATGACCATGAACGGTGCGGTTTTACCGATTATGGCTTTTTATATTGTTACCGGCCTGGAACAAGGTGTACCGCTTGAAAAACTTTCGGGGACAATACAGAACGACATTCTTAAAGAATTTATGGTACGTAATACTTATATTTACCCACCGGAATTTTCCATGCGTATTATTGCTGATATTTTTGAATATACATCGCAGAAAATGCCAAAGTTCAACTCTATTTCAGTTTCAGGCTACCACATGCAGGAAGCTGGTGCTACAGCTGATATTGAAATGGCCTATACATTAGCTGATGGCATGGAATATCTTAAAGCAGGAGTTAAATCAGGTCTGGATATTGACTCTTTTGCCCCAAGAATCTCTTTTTTCTGGGCTATCGGGATGAATCATTTTATGGAAATTGCAAAAATGAGGGCAGCACGTATGCTTTGGGCAAAAATTGTTAAAAAATTCAACCCAAAAAATCCAAAGTCTCTGACATTGAGAACCCATTCACAAACATCCGGTTGGAGTTTAACAGAACAGGACCCATATAACAATGTTGCTCGTACTTGTGTGGAGGCTATGGGTGCAGCCCTTGGTCATACCCAATCCTTACACACCAATGCTTTGGATGAAGCTATTGCACTTCCAACTGATTTTTCAGCAAGAATAGCCCGGAATACCCAGATTTTTATCCAGGAAGAAACCAATATATGTCGTTCAGTCGACCCATGGGCAGGCTCATATTATGTGGAAACTTTAACCAAAGAATTGGCAGAAAAAGCATGGGAGCTTATCAAAGAAGTTGAGGAACTGGGTGGTATGGCTAAGGCTATCGAAACAGGTATACCGAAAATGCGTATTGAGGAAGCAGCTGCCAGAAAGCAAGCCAGAATTGATGCAGGCCTGGATACAATTGTTGGTGTAAACAAATATAAATTGGAAAAGGAAGCCCCCATTGACATTCTTGAAGTTGACAACACTTCAGTACGTGAGGCACAAATTAACCGTTTAAAACAATTAAGGGCTGAACGGAATGAAAAAGATGTACAGGAAATTCTTGAAAAAATATCAAAAGCAACAAGAACAGGCGAAGGAAATTTACTGGAACTTTCAGTGGAAGCAGCGAAAAGAAGAGCTTCCCTTGGTGAAATATCATATGCTATGGAAAAAGAAGTTGGAAGATACAAAGCAGTCATTCGCTCAATATCCGGGGTTTATTCATCGGAATCAAAAAAAGATAAAGATTTTATCAGTGCACAGGAACTGGCTAACAAATTTACTAAATTAGACGGTCGCCGACCAAGAATTATGATTGCTAAAATGGGTCAGGATGGACACGACCGTGGTGCAAAAGTAGTTTCTACCGGATATGCCGATATTGGTTTTGATGTAGATATTGGACCTTTATTTCAAACCCCGGCAGAATGTGCCAAACAAGCAGTTGAAAATGACGTACATATACTTGGCGTATCAAGTCTTGCAGCAGGCCACAAAACCCTTGTCCCCCAGGTTATTGAAGAATTAAAAAAGCTTGGACGCGAGGATATTATGGTAATTGCCGGCGGGGTTATCCCACATCAGGATTATCAGTTTTTATATGATGCGGGAGTTGTGGGCATTTTCGGCCCGGGAACATCTATTTCTGTGGCTGCCCAAAAAGTATTAGAGATATTGATTGAAGCTATTAGTGAATAGATTAGTATTGTGATACAAAAATTTTAATATGAGAAAAGCGCCTTTATGAGGCGTTTTTCTATTTCTGCATAGCCCAACCTGCAAAATAAAGCAGGCCAGGTCATTTGCTTTTAAAGGACAATGGAATAAAACAAAGCAATGAACAACGGCCTCATAGCCTAACCTATAAGTCATAGTCCATTATTTTAATGCGGGAAAGGATATTTTTTAAATTACCTGTCCCTTTTTTGAAGGGGCCAGGGTTCTAATGACAACTGTCCTTAAGGGACTTTTTTATTATAATAAACTAAAAAAGCACAAAAGCCTAATCGAATTCTAAGACAAAATAACGTTCAGTCCTACCAAAATCGAAAAAAAATCCTTAACTTTAAAGTACAAAACAAAAACACCAGGAAAATGCTTACACTTGAATTTATTTTGGAGTCAATTTTAATAGCTTTAATTTTAACATCATATACTACTTACACAAATTTACGCCGTCGAAAAAAAATGAAGCAGAAATTAGGCGAAGATTGTAAAGATTCAGTAAAATTTTACTTTAAACACCCTTATTTATGTATTCTCACAAATTTTGGTGTATTTCTGGTTCTCACAATTTTAATAAAACTACTTCACGATGTGGTTTTTGAATAAAGCATACATCCCTCCCTCAAGGATGTACGACAAATATCCCATACTAATAATATTAGATTAATTTATTGTCTCAAGTTTAATGTCTATTTTACGTAATTAGAGTTTGTCTCTAAAGTCCAGTTTCTTCGTTATGGACAGGCTCTAATTAATCTCTTGCGGATTTTTATTGCTCAGAATCCACTGGAAAGACTAATACACGACACACTTCAGAACATTAATCTGAATTATTCATGGATTAGAACTATCCATTTCACCAAGCATCATGCTCTTTTTTACTGGCATTATGAAAATAATTGTAGCTGCCTTATTTTATATTGGAAAGTTCCTACGCAAACCACAACTAACAGGATTAAATATTTAGATCAGCACCTAACAAAAAAAGAAGCACTTTTCCCTAACCCGTAATAGAGAAATATATGATGATAAAGAATATATTCCTGTAGAAACTTGTGGGTTAATTCGTGAAAATCCGTAATAAAAATAAAAACCAAGAAAATGGGCTACCCAATTGAATAATTCACTTGTTATCCCAGGACTGTTTCAAAAGCCTTTTAGGTGATTATATTTCTTTCAATTAAACAGGACAATACTTGATAAAACTATAAATAAGCCAGAAAGAGGTCATATTAAAACCAATAAATTGAAAGAAGCTGAATCAAAAAATTTACTTTTGAGACAGCCTCTTTAAAAGTTTAAATAAAATTAAATATCTCCTCTTTTAGCAGCACGCTTAAGTTTGTTATTTGCATAAATAGCAACTTCAACGCGACGATTTTCTTGTCGACCTTCCGCGGTAGAATTATCTGCAACAGGCTGACTTTCGCCATAACCAACAGTAATCAATCTTGTTAAGTCCACATTTTTACTTGTTAAATAAGATTTTACAGAGGAAGAACGGTTCACAGAAAGCGTTTGATTGGTTTCATCTGATCCGGTGTTATCGGTATGTCCTTCAATCAGAATTTCAGTATCTTCATACTTATTCAAAACAACAGCCAAATCTTCAAGATTCTTCTTTGAATCAGACCGAAGTGTATAAGAATTAACGCCGTACAAAAGCCCTGAATCAAATGTGATTTTAATACCCTCACCAACTCTTTCAACCGTAGCTCCATCAAGGTCTTTACGAAGTTCTTCAGCTTGCTTATCCATATATCTTCCAATTAATGCACCGGCAGTTCCCCCAATAGCGGCACCAATAATAGCACCTTTTGCAGTATTTCCAGAAGCATGTCCTATAGCGCCTCCAACAACAGCACCTGCACCTGCACCAATTGCACCACCTTTTAGTGTTTTTGAAAGGTTACAACCAAATGACAGAACCATTGAGAGTAGAACTATCATAACAAAATTCATATTTAATTTCTTTTTCATTTTTCTCATCATTAAAAGTTTTATGAAGTTATTAAAATTAAATTTGCTTTCCGATACTCACCATAAAATGTTCTTATAAACAAATATAATAAATAAAAAGACAATAGGGTACTAATTACTTTAAATTTTTGTTTTGCTCTTTTTGACACCCAAATAAATTGCAACACCCCCGGTAAAAAACATCAATAAGCTATAAATTGCTGGTGCAATGGCAAAGGCGGTACTTCCCAGTAAAACCACTGCAATAGTAATCGCTAAAGTCCCGTTTTGGATTCCTGACTCAATAGAAATAGATACTGCTTGCTTATTAGTAATCTTAAACAGTTTTGATGAATAATAACCAACCAGCATGGTAGAAACGTTTAGCAACAACGCAACAATTCCGGCCTGCTGAAAATATGAGACTATATTATCTCTTTCTTTTATGACAATACCGATTATAACCAAAGCTATAACAATTCCAGAAGCTTTACGCACTGGTTCTGCCATTTTTAAAGCAAAACTCTCTTTATAGCGTCGAATAGTCATGCCAATAGCTACAGGAACAACAATAATTACAAAAATCTGAATAATAGTTTGAAGAACATCAAGGCGAATCATTTGCCCTTCTTCCAAAAAATGCACCAATGCAAAGTTTACAATAAATGGAATGGTCAAAATAGTAACAAAGCTACTTAAAGCAGTTAAGCTTATTGATAACGCAATATCGCCTTTGGCAAGATGTGAGATAAGGTTTGATGTCGGACCACCTGGGCATGCAGCCAAAATCATAATACCAATGGCGATTTCCGGCTGCAAAGGAAATAAAACAACTATAGCAAACCCAATAATAGGCAAAATGATCAGTTGGTTAATTAATCCGACAATGATTGCCTTTGGATATACAAAAATTCTTTTAAAATCATCAGTAACTAACGACAAGCCCATTCCCAGCATGATAATGATAAGTGAGGCGGCCAAAATAATTGTTGAAACTTTATCCATAATTAATAGTTTTAGGTAAAAAAAAGACAATATAGAAATTATTTCTTATATCAAATTTACAATATTGAAAATCCTGTCATACGTTTTTCACCAACTCAAAAGAGAAAGAAAATTCATCTTTATTTACAAAAAAGTAAATAATAAAAATAGAAAAAGCCAGATAGCAAAAACAACTAAAGAAAATACTCTGAATAATTTAGTGTTAATCAAAACATAACTATATTAATAGACCTTGCTCATAAAAGCATACTCAATTTTCATCCAGAAGTTAATTACCATTTGTTAAAAAACACATTCATATCTATATAATACATGAATTCGTAATTTGAAATCTCACTTTTATCTCGTAAATTTGAACAATTAAACAAATTGGTCGAATAGTTAAACAACAATTCCTGGTCAGTTTTGGGTAATCAGTCTGTTAGATACTTTTGTTTTTAAACAAAAATTGTCGCATCAATGGGTGCAGGTTACAAGTTTCAAGTCAGTCAAAATCAGCCAACCTGCAACTTGAAACCTGCAACAATAAATTTACATTATTTCTGATTCTCCAAATACAACATTGTTTATTAAGATAGGTCAGGATTCTTTAAATAAATGATATATGAGTATACAAACCAACGTAAAACCTGGTCACAAATTACTAAGCCGTAGCATTGTTAAGGCAGGGTTTCTTGCCCTTGGCCGTGCAATTGAATCCGCATCGCACTTTGAAAAAGATGTGCTTAAAGAAATTGAGGATTGGCCGGAGGGTTTCTCATATAACCTGACTGTAATGCCTTATGGCCCCAATCTGGTAATGGAAAAAAGAAATGGAGTGATGAAAATGCTTCATGTTAAAAAAAAAGAGGATGCCAATCTCATTGTTAAAATAAAAAACTTAAGTACGGCTTTTAAAATGATAACCACACAACTTGGTGCACACAATGTAATTGCACAGAATAAAATAGGTGTTATTGGCAATGTTGCAGATACCGTAAAATTAATAAGAGTCATATACATTGCTGAGGGTTATTTGTTTCCGGAAATTCTAAATAAAAACATTCTGAAAAAATCACCCAAAATGACACTTCAAAAGCATCTGAACAGAATTCATATTTTAACAAAAGGAATGATATTAGGAAGATAAATTAGTAACTGGTAATTGTTAACTAGCAATTCACTTTTTTCAATTACTAACTATCAATCAACTAATTACTGCACAAATAACAATAATCCGATTTTAGAAAATAAAAAATCTATTGGAAATAAGAAATCTATAAAAGATAATATATGCTACCCGATTATTACGAATTTTACAATCCGGTTAAAATAAATGCCGGAACCGAAGCTTTAGAAACTATTCCGTATGAACTAAAGCAAATGAATGTATCAAGGCCAATTATCATTACTGATAAAGGAATTACCAATGCAGGTTTACTCAAAATCCTGATTGATTCTTTTGATGATTCGGAATTAGTAATTGGTGTGATTTATGATGAAACTCCGGCTGATTCCTCTTTAAAAACGGTAAACGAAATTGCCAATTTGTATCGCAAACTTAAATGCGATTCAATTATTGCACTGGGAGGCGGTTCACCTATGGACACAGCCAAAGGCGTAAATATTATTATTTCAGAACAGGATGATGATTTGCGCAAATTTATGGGAGCAGACCGGCTTAAAAAAATGCAACAACCTTTTATCGCAATACCGACCACATCCGGTACTGGTTCAGAAGTAACGCTTGTTGCTGTTATTTTTGATGAGGAAAACAATGTAAAAATGCCTTTCACATCTAACCTTTTATTACCTAAAGTAGCGGTTATTGACCCACGCATGACAATTTCACTACCAGCAAAAATTACAGCAGCTACCGGAATGGATGCTCTTACACATGCAGTTGAAGCATATACCTGCCTACAAAAAAACCCAATGAGTGATGCTTATGCCACAGCAGCCATTAAACTGGTAAGTGAAAACCTGCTAAATGTTGTTAAAAAAGGTGATGACATAGATGCCAGGTTTGCCATGGCAAATGCATCGACCATGGCCGGCATCGCATTCTCGAATTCAATGGTTGGGGCCGTTCATGCAATTGGTCATGCTTGTGGTGCTATTGCACATGTTCATCACGGAAATGCCATGGCTATTTTGCTTCCTTATGTAATGAAATTTAATATGGATATGCTTGAAAACCTGTATGCAGAATTATTATTACCCATTGCTGGTGAAAAAGTCTTTGTGAAAACTAAAACTAGTGACCGGGCGATGAAAACCGTTGAAACCATATTATTGATGAATCATTCACTAAATAAACTTTGTGGCATGCCAGTAAAATTAAGTGAAGCGGAAGTAAAAAAGGAACAATTTGATCAAATTGCAGAAACTGCAATGAATGATGCTAGCATAATACTTAATCCTAAAGAATTAAATAAAAAAGATATTATTAATATATTGAATGAAGCAATGTAGAAAAGCTTTCCAAGCTGTTTAATTGATATAATAAAACTATTTAAGTAATGAAAAAAATCATAGGTACCAGTAACAGACTATTAGAAATAGACTTAAGCAAACAAATTATCAAAATAACAAATATTTACCCCAAAGAAAGGAAAATGTACCTTGGCGGGAAAGGTCTTGGCCTGAAAATTTTATACGATAGGATGAAACCAGGAATTGACCCTTTGGGTGAAGATAATATGTTAGCGATTATGATGGGTGTATTTTTGGGTACAGGTGCACCGTGTACCGGACGATGGGATGCGGTTACAAAATCACCATTAACTAATATTATGGTTTCCTCATCTTGTGGAGGTCCTTTCGGAATTGCATTCAAAACTGCTGGTTATGATGGATTGTTAATTTCAGGAAAAGCAGATAAACCTGTATACATTAAAATTGATGATAAAGGTGCTTCAATTGAAGACGCATCTGAAATTTGGGGTAAAGATACCGATGAAACGCAAGAGTATTTTGACCTTGGAAAAAAAGATGGTGCAATGGTAATTGGTACTGCCGGTGAGAATCTTGTAAAGTACGCTAATGTAAAGTCAGGTCATCGTTTTCTTGGACGTGGTGGAATTGGTGCTGTCTTAGGTTCCAAAAACATTAAAGCTATAGTTGCTTTTGGAGGCCAATATAAAATTGTTCCTAAAAATGAGGAAGGATTTAAGAACCTGAAAAAAAAGGCAAACAAGTTTATTAATGCCAATCATACAACATCTGATTTATACAGAAATTATGGAACGGCTTCGCATGTTAATGCATGTAACAAATCAGGTATTTTACCGGTAAATAATTTTCAGGACGGACAAAGCGAAAAAGCTTTACAAATTTCTGGTGAAATGTACAAAGTAAAACACAATAGTAAATTCAGCTCCTGTTCAAATTGCACAATTCTATGTGGGCACAAAGGTACTTTTGACGATAACAGAATATTGCAAATCCCAGAGTATGAAACAGTTGGCCTATTAGGTTCAAACCTTGGAAATTACGACACGACTAAACTTGCCGAATGGAATGAACTATGCGGTGTACTGGGACTAGATACCATCTCAACCGGAACTACCCTGTCATATGTAATGGAAGCTACTGAAAAAGGCTTAATGAAAACTGAGCTGAAGTTTGATTCACCTGAGGGTGTTGAAGAAATGATTAATGCTATAGCCTTGAGAGAAGGTATTGGTGATGAAATTGCAAACGGTACACGTTGGCTATCTGAAAAATATGGTGGTCGTGAATTTGCAATGCACGTAAAAGGTATGGAGCTATCAGCCTATGACCCACGTGGCGTTTGGGGTCAGGGGCTTAGTTATGCAGTAGCAAACCGTGGTGGTTGTCATTTATCAGCACCGGTTTTCAGCATGGAAGGCATCGTACATTTACTTAATCCTTACACTACGAAATATAAACCAAAATTTGTTGATTATTTTGAGAATATGTTTGCAGCCATTAACTCATTGCATACTTGCGAGTTTACCACTTATGCTTACATGTTAGAGCCATTTATTGCTAAAACTACTCCAAAAAAAATGTTGGGTTTTATGATGCAAAATGCCGCGGAACTTGCATTGGGTTTAATGGATGTTACTGTGTATAGTGATTTATATGAGGCGATTACTGGAATTGAACTTTCACAAAAAGGAATGTTCCTGGTTGGCAGACGAGTACATATACTTGAACGATATATGAATACCCTTGAAGGTATTTCAAGGAAAGATGATACACTCCCTCGCCGTTTGTTAAAAGAAGGTCGAATAAGTGATGACAAGAAAAGGGTAGTTCCTTTAAATAAAATGCTCGGCAAATACTACAAAATGAAAGGTTATGATGATAATGGCATACCCACAGAAAAAACACTTGAAGAATTAGGGATTGAAGTACATTAAAATTGGTAATTGGTGTATTCGTAATTGGTAATTTAATAAGTCATTTTGTGATCATTAATGGTAATTATCAAAAACAGGAATTAAGATCAAATGACGATTAATGACAGCAAAACGAACAACAATCAAATGACCAATAACCAATGACTAATGACAGCGAAGCAAGTAACCAATACAACAATCAACTAATAACTAAAGTAGCGTGACAAAAAAAGCAATTTTAAAACAGGAGATAATAGCTGTAGCAGGTAAAATATTCGATATATTTGGTTTTCGCAAAACAACCATGGATGATATTGCAGATGGAATAAAAAAGCGCAAAAGTTCCATTTATTACTATTTTAAGAGTAAAGAAGAGATTTTTCAGTCTGTGGTGCTTCAAGAGGCAAGAGTATTCAGGCGTACGATTATCAATGCCATTGAAGAAGAAAAGAACCCTCACGAAAAGCTAAAAGCATACGTAATAACCCGTATGAATATAATTGACGGACTGGGAAATTTTAATCAGGCACTACAAGACAAACGTTTAATGCACATTGACTTTGTAGTCAGGCTAAAAAAACTTTATGATAAAGAAGAAATAAGCTTATTTAAAAATATCCTTACCGAAGGTGTTAATAAAAACTATTTTCAAATTTACGATATTGACCTTGCAGCCACATCATTTATTACAGCAATGCGGGGAATGGAAAACACAATTCTACAAAACAAAGATGCAACTGATATTGATAAACAGATTGAAGCAATTATTGATATATTTTTCTATGGAATTGTGAAAAGGTGATTCAATTCGAATATTCTTATAAAAATATCAAAGCCGAAGATGTTCACAATGCAAAATTAAGTATGCTAAAAACTATGCTAATATTATTGATACAAAAACATTCCTAATTTATCAAAAATGAGAAAATCTAATATTTTTAATCTAACTATCTGGCAAATATTTTAACACTGTGAATGTAATCATTATCTGATAAACGTATAAAATAATAGGATGATGGACTTACAGGTATGTGGTTTAATTTATTCATTAAATTCTTTTTAAGGATGTGTTGGCCCTGCACATTATATACTTCAATCAACACTTTTTCCTGTGGAATTTCATTAAAGGATATAACAAGGTTGCCATAACTGTAATATACTTTTGCCCCGAAACGATTTGAAATATCTCCAACTCCGGTAACACCCGTATACGTAATTGAGTTAATAGTATTTAACGATATCGTATTCTCATTACCAACAACATCCGTACATACACCGGCATCAATCGTGACGCTGACAGTACCATTACTGGTCATTCCGCTTATTGCAATATTATATATATCAGGACCACCGGTTACAACTGCCATGCTTGCTCCGGCGGCACCACCTATAGTAACATCAGAAGGCGTAAAATCTATTACATTTTCATTAAAGGTCGCCATGAAGTTTATGGGTGAGATACTGGCTGGATCAGACTGCCCTCCTGCTAAAGTAATCTCAACATCTGGTGATTGATTATCGTAAATAACCTCATTGCTGGTATTTATTGAAGCAGTATTAGCATTATCTAAGACATCCATACATACCCCTGCACCAATAGATACAATGACAGTACCGTTACCAGTCATTCCACTTACGGCCATATTATAAACATCCGGGCCACCGGTTACCATTACTGTGCCTGCACCAGCCGTACCACCCAGGCTTACATCAGCATTTGTAAACCCAATTACACTTTCACT
>JBDLJL010000075.1:0-24179 GCA_039714415.1 Bacteroidota bacterium | reverse complement strand
TCGGCTTTAAGTGGTACCACCTGGAATTGAACCAGGGACACACGGATTTTCAGTCCGTTGCTCTACCAACTGAGCTATGGTACCTTTTGTAATCGGTGTGCAAAATTAAATAAATATTTAATATTTGAAAAAAAAACAGTTTATTTTTTAGTTTTTTTTTAATCTAAATTATTAATTAATTACAATTTTATTTATAAGCACCTCAATATAAAGCATTTAATACAATAAGCGTGATTGATTGATATTACATTATTAAATTAAAGAAAATGACTATTTTTGAATAAAAATAAATTTTAATTAAAACATTTACTTATGAAGTTCTTAATAATATTTTTGGCTACCCTGTTTTCTTTTGGCTGGTTTGGCAATAATTTTAAAATTATAGATGCTACATCACAGAAATATGCCGGGGGGCATGAAAAATCGGGATATGGAACCCGTTATAATATTAAACTAATTGCCAAAAAAAATTCAAAAAAACTAAAAATAGATCAATTGTGGATAGGTGAAGAATATTTTGATGTCAAACCCATAAAAGATCCCAAGCATAAAAATGATCATGAGTTTTCAAAAAATGATACAATCAACCTGTATATAAAACACCACATACACACTGATGAGGAAATGAAAAAAACTCAAAAAAATAAAAATAAAGTAAAACTGCCATATAAATACCAGGGTGCAGCCTTAATCGGATATAAAATAAGAAATAAAAGAAAATATAAAGTAATAGAAAAATTTACAGTACTAGAAAAGATATTTTATCCATAATAAGGTTTCAAAAATAAATTAAAGGCTTAAATAAACATGAACTTAACAATCTAAGCCCTTTTTGTTTAAAATAATTACTAATTTTGTCGATTCGTATAAATTCAAAAAGGCAGAACATGGAAAACAAAAAATTTATCCTTATGATCCTTGATGGATGGGGAATTGGAAACGGAACAAAATCAGATGTTATAACTCAAGGCGAGACTCCATATATTGATAGCTTATTAAAAAAATATCCGAATGCAACTTTATTAACTTCAGGTGAAGATGTTGGTTTGCCTGATGGGCAAATGGGAAACTCGGAAGTAGGGCATATGAATATTGGTGCCGGTAGGGTTGTGTACCAGGATTTGGTTAAAATTAATAAAGCAATTAGAGATAATAGTATTGCAGAAAACCAAACTTTGGTCAACGCTTTTAATTATGCTAAAAAGAATGACAAAGCGGTACATTTTATTGGGTTGGTATCTGATGGCGGTGTGCATTCTTTAGATTCTCATTTATATAAACTTTGTGATTTAACCCAGGATTATGAACTTGATAAAGTATATGTACATGCAATTACAGATGGAAGGGATACAGATCCGAAAAGCGGCTTAGGTTATATTAAAAATCTTGAAAACCACCTGCAAAAATCAAATGGAACTATTGCCAGCCTGATTGGCAGATATTACACCATGGACAGGGACAAGCGTTGGGACCGTGTAAAAGAAGGCTATGATTTAATGGTTCATGGTAAAGGAAAACAGGTTACAAGTATTGTTGAAGCTGTTGAAAACTCATATAAAGATGGTGTTACAGATGAATTCATAAAAGCAACAGTAAAAGTTGATGAAAATGGAAAGCCGGTAACTACGATTAAAGAAGATGATGTGGTTATTTGCTTTAATTACCGGACTGATCGTCTAAGAGAAATTACTACTGTTCTTACGCAGGAAAATATGCCTGATGAAGGAATGCAGACCATGAACTTGCATTATCTTACCATGACAAAATACGATGAGCGTTTTAAAGGAATTAATATCATTTACGATAAAGAAAATATACAAAATACTTTGGGTGAGGTGATTTCAAAACTTGGCAAAAAACAGTTGCGTATTGCAGAAACAGAAAAGTTTGCCCATGTTACCTTTTTCCTGTCAGGGGGTACCGATAATGAATTTGAAGGTGAAAATAGAGTGCTAGTTCAATCTCCCAAAGTTGCTACTTATGATTTACAACCTGAAATGAGCGCTTATGAAGTTACTGATGCCCTGGTAAAAGAAATAAAAAAACAAGAGCATGATTTAATTGTCCTGAATTTTGCAAATGGTGATATGGTTGGCCATACAGGAATTTATGAAGCCATTCTAAAAGCAGTTAAAACGGTGGATGAGTGTGTAAAGAAAGTAGTGGAAACTGCAAGGGAAAATGAATATGATGCTTTAATCATGGCCGATCATGGGAATGCAGATAATGCTGTTAATAAGGATGGTAGCCCAAATACTGCACACTCGTTGAACCCGGTTCCAAGTATTTTAATTAGTGATGATTACGACCACATTGAACACGGGATTTTGGCAGATGTAGCACCCACAATATTAAAAGTAATGGGCATTGAAATCCCAAAAGAAATGACAGGGAAAGTACTTGTTTAAAAGGTTGGCAAATTGCAGGTTCCAGGATTTAACCTGCAACCCAAAACTTGAAACTTGAAAAAATCAATGCAGCTCAACCAGCAGCAATATAAATTTACTTAATAGCATTTAATTTGAACAACTAGTGATTGAAATAGGTAAAACCATTGTAAGTCGTGAACTTATTGAACAGAAATTTGTTTGCGACCTTCATAAGTGTAAGGGAATGTGTTGTGTAGAAGGTGATTCCGGTGCCCCACTTGAAAAAAAAGAAATAAAAATCCTTGAGAAAGAATTAAATAAAATACTCCCCTACTTGCGTGAAGAAGGTAGAAAGGTTATTAAAGAGCAAGGAGTTTATGTGATTGATTGGGACAGTGATTTTGTTACCCCACTGGTAAATGAAAAGGAATGCGCATATGCTATTTTTGAGGAAGGAATTGCAAAATGTGGTATTGAAAAAGCCTATAACGATGGTGTTATTAGCTTCAGAAAACCCATTTCCTGTTTTTTATATCCTGTGAGGATTCAAAAACTTAAGCAGTTTGATGCGGTAAATTACGATAAATGGGATATTTGTAAACCAGCTATTACCCTGGGAAAAGAATTAAACACCCCAGTATTCAAATTCCTAAAAGAACCTTTAAGCCAAAAATATGGTAAGGAATGGTATAAACAAATTAAGTTGGTAGCCAAAGAATTAAAAAAGGCTAAGGAATAGGCTAAGGTTACTTTAATATACCTTATCGTTTTTTTTAGAAAATTTCCGTTGCTTTAGACTTAATACTTTTCTCCAGTTCAAAAAATTCTTCAAAATTAAGCTAAGGCAGCTTCATTAAACTTTATAATGTTTCAATTTTAACCTTCCTTAATCTCAGCTTTCGCCTTAGCCTTTTTCTTTCTATGTTTAACAATAGTCTCATTGATATATATCAATTAAAAATTAATTGCTTATTTTGTAATTTATAAATTTAATAAAAATCAAATTATGCGAAAAATAGCTCTTCCGGTTGCAAACAGCCTGTTAAGCCCTCATTTTGGACACCCTGAGTATTTTTATATTTTCGAGGCAAATGAAAATACAATTGAAAAAGAAGAAATGCATGTACCGCCAGCACATACTCCGGGATCTTATCCGAAGTGGATGGCTGATATGGGTGTAACAGACATTATTGTTGGGGGAATTGGACAAATGGCAATAAACCTTTTCAATTCCAATGGAATTAATGTTTACATTGGTGCAGCAATAAAAAACCCCAAAGAATTGGCAAAGGAACTTTTGCAAGGAACTTTGGTAAGCAAGGAAAACCTTTGTAACCATGATGGAGACCACGATCATGGTCATCACCATCATCACAATTAGTATTGTTTAGTTATTAAAATATTCGTGCATCAAGCCTGTATAACAGTTAACACAATTATTGAATAACGGATTGTAGAAATACACGGGCATGTACTTCTACAATTCGCAAAAAGCAATTTTTTTCAATTAGGATATTGCATTTTATGCATTAATATGCCCTTTATAGGCTTTTGCATCCATCAGGCCTTCAATTTCGCTAACATCTTCGAGTTTAACTTTAATCAGCCAACCATCACCATAGGGATCCTGATTTATGATCTCCGGAGTATCTTCTAATTTAGAGTTTACATCAAGAACCTCACCGTTAACGGGCATATATAAATCTGATACTGTTTTTACCGCTTCTATTGTTCCAAATACTTCTTCTTTAGCTAATTGTTCACCTTGTGTTTCAATTTCTACAAAAACAATATCGCCAAGCTCGCCCTGTGCAAAATCAGTAATGCCAATGGTCGCTTCCTCACCATCTACTTTTAACCATTCGTGGTCTTTTGTGTATTTCAGATTATCAGGTATGTTCATTTCTTAACAATTAAATTATGAAAACAAATTATAAAGTTTAATAATAAACAAAATAAGGATGAAATTTGCAGATTGTAAAATTTTTTAATGAAAATATGAAATAAAATTAAACATTTTTAAAACATATTCTAATCTAAGTTGAGGGATATGAGCTTAACGAAATAGTGCCTTACTTAGATAGAACCTCGATTTAGAAATTGTAGGCTTTTCGAATTAATGAGATAAAAGCTATACAAATTCTTAACCGTAAGTGCAGAGCACTTCATATGGGTTCTAAGGTATTAAGGTAAACCTTACACTCACCCCAAATTTAATATTCGATGTCCTGAAAGATGTTGATATTTTAGGTGCATTAATATCCTGATTATAAAATAACATTAAATTAAATCGTTCATTCAATGCATAATCAGCTGAAAACCTAATCCCCATAACATCCTGACCTGCCGTAATCTGGTCAACATCCTCTTTTAGTTTTCTGATAATGGTTAACATTTTCATAAAAGAAAAATCAGCCCTCAGGTTCAAATCACTTTGAAACTTTTGCTGCTTCGTTTTTGTTTTAATAATTATTGGGAGTTCATCAAAACGGTAGCCGGTTCCTATAATAATTTCCGAGCTATTCATATCAACCATTTGATTATTGGAAAAACTGAGTGACAAAGTCCGTGATGTTCTATATTCTATCTTAGCATTAAGATTTACAGCTAAGGTCATGTCTACACTAATAAGCGGGTTAAAAGCTTCAGTTAGTGTAACTGTGGTAATTTCATTTTCCGGGATAAACAATTCATTAACCTGGTCTCTTGTCCAGCTATAACCATCATAACTTTTTTCAGTCCAGTTATAAAATGGATTCGTTGTATAAGCATTCACATTATAACTTGACTGGTATGCGTGGCTTAAGTTAATTGTCTTAATGAACCGTTTTATAAAAGTAATTTCTGATAAACCATTATAAGTAACCCGCCAGTTTGGAAATGGAATGACCGGGAATGGTGATATCCCAATATTATTAGCTGAACGCCCTGAATATGCCGCCAGAAATGAAGGTATCAGCACTTCCTGTGAAACAGGCCCGTAACCATTTGGAAAACCATCAGTAAGGTCTTCGCCGTTAATCGGATCTTTGTTAGGTTCATTAATGTTATAAATAGGACTGTTTGTTAATCGGGCGGCATCCCTGTCGTTTGCAATTCGCCAGGCCACATCATATCTATTTTCTTTAAAATTTTCATAAGCTTGGGAATTGTAGTTTTCACCAAATTTCCAAAATGCAGTCTTAATACCTAAAAAAGACATACTGAAATTACCTGAATAAAGCTTGTTATGTGAAGAAAAAACATCATTTTGATCAGCAATCCAAAATTCATTTCTGCTATTTGCAGAATTCCTGAAAGCTGATAAATCAATTTTAAGACCTTTTAAGGGTTCAAGAGTAGCTTTCAGGTTAGCTTTGGTAACACCTGTCATTACATAAGGCTCGGTTTGTAATGAATCTGTAGTTACCCAGTTATGTTGCGTTGCATATTTTGCAAAATCAACATCCTGAACCCCAAGGATAAAAGGAAAGCCCGGTGCAAAAAGTCCATTTGTTTGTGTTAATCCAACATATTCTGTTTGAGGCTTATACCCGGGCAAAATGGTTCCCCCTCCATTTTCAACAGATAATGAAACATTTTTTAAACCAATTACCATATATGCTAAACCGTCACCAAGTCCACGCAAGAAATTATCCTTAACTTCTTTTTTGCCGGTAACTACAACCGATGCATTTTTATAATTGTCGTCTGCCTTGAATTTAACTTTTTTAGTATTAACAACTATCAATTCGCCCTTAATTTCTTTCCCGTTTTCATCCGTAACTTCAATACTAACATCATCAGTTTTTAATTCATGGGTTATTGATTTGGCAATACCCTTTTTAAACCTCAACTTATCTTTCTTGAAAGTTACCTCTTTAAACTTTTTTGATGCTTTTCCACCTTTTCTCATTTTTTGGGAAAGCCTTTTTAGGTAGGGAACTTTATTATATATTTTGGTGAAGTTAAACTGACCGTTTAGTTGAATTGAGTTTGAATTATTTATTATATTACCTAATTGAACAATATCTCCGGTCATAGCCCCTGTTGTCCAATCATATGTCGATTTATATCTGGCAGTTACCGTGGTCCATCGCAAAAATGGTATTTTTGACAGCGGAAGATTATAGCTGGCCATAACAGCATGATTAAAATTGATATTACGTCCGCCAGAGAGTATATTTTGCCAAATGGTATCTGTTTTATACCGATAGTCTGAATCATCCGGATTTATAGCACCAAATGGTTCATCAATGCGGGACCTATTATTAGCCGTGTACTGAAATTTTAACGACTTAGTAAAACTGTATTTTAAGTCATAATTCCTGTTCCAGTTGAAATCTTTTTTAAATGTTGGTAATATTTGAGCACCAGGTTCTGTAATATTTCTTATTAGGGTTTCCTGATATTTTTTTACCAAATCTGTACGGAAAGAGAACATATTAGGCATTAAATAAAAGTTAAAATCCCTGATTAGTTGTAGTGCTTTAGGCTTAAAGATTTTGGCCTTTCTAAATGGAGTGAAATTTTTAGGACGGTTATTAAAAACATATGCAAACGAACCTGCATTGTTCTTTAGTACTCTATGATGCGTTTTTATATCACGGCTTAACATCTCACTAAAAGCATAACTTGCCTGAAAATTCGAAATATGGTAAAATGGTTTTTTCCTCCCTTTCAACCGGGCAGGATCTCCTTCAATCTTGAAATTTGTGATATTAAAACTTTTACGCCTAACATAATCCAATACAATGTGCCTTATTGAGTCTTTTTCAGCTTTTGACATTTCCGGATTTGACAATGTGGTTTGTAAAAGAATATCCGGATCAAGAGGGTTATACTGCGGGCTTTTCACATTTTCTGAGTAACCAAAATACAATGGAATCCGCACCCTGTTTTTTTCAGGGAAAAACTTCCCCATTTCAAGGTTTGTTGATAAATCATAAGCATAAACATCCTCTTTTTGCCGTTCATTGATTTTTTTATCAATACTTCCAAACCCGCTCGTGCTGGTATTTCCTGCAATGGTAAAACTTCCTAAATCAGCCAGTTTTGTTGATACCCTGGCCCTGGAAGCCCAACCTCCCTCTTGCCGGAAATCACTAACACGAAGCTCATTCATCCAGATTATACCAGATTTTGACAAACCATCATCTTCATTTGGGTTATTTTGTTTTGCAGGGTTACGTACACCAATCATTACAGTTTTAACACTGCTTAAGTTCGGGTTTCCTACAACAGTTATTTTTCTACCTCTACTGGCGGCAAAATCCACAAATTCGTTATTATCATTTAAGTGTTGAACAAAAGGTGTAATTAATTCAACATTTGAGCCAGGGTTTCGCATTTCATTGTTTCTAAGCTGTTTAACAAATTGTAAAAGCTCAAGCTCAAAATCAATTCGGTTTTCTCGTGGCCAAACCTTAAGCCTGTCTGCTTCTGAATCGTCATCATAATCCGATCTGTAATCAGTTAACTTTACCGGAATTTCATATTCATAGTAGCTCCTTTTGAAATCTGACCCTATTCTTATAAATACAGATAATTCATCATCCTCAAGTACATCATCTACTAACTTTTCGCCATGTACTTCCATTTGAAGGCGCTTATACTGGCGGATGTCAATATTAATATTTTTATAGGCCGCGCGTGCATCACCATCATTTAAATCTTCAACCCTCATTGAAATTGACTGTTCATTCAATTGCCTCAAATATGGGTTTGTAGGGTCAGCAACCCTTGTGATTCCAGGAGGTAACACATAATTGACAGGTATTCTTGATCCGTTTTCTTCTATACTTACAACAGAAACATCAAAAGTCTCATCTTCTGTTTGAGGGGTAGAAATTCCTTCAGTACCTTCTGAAATATTATCTGTATAACCCCGCCATTCACTCCGGACCAAATCCAACCTGGCAAAACGTAAAACAATTTCTTCACTGAAACCGTGCATCAACAAACGCATAAAACGAATAGAGCGAAAATCAGAAATTGGTCCAACTTTCGTTTGCGGTTTATAAACCGGTATTTTGAACAAATACCACCTAATAGTTGTATCAGGCATATTTTGTCTTGATACAGTTGCTTCACGCATATCTGCAATGTAATTTTGTCCAACAGTCATATCTGCACCCGGTCGTAAACTCACCCTATATTGAAAATAGGTTTCTTCCTCATTCAGCGTGTTATCCTGGTTAATATCCTCTACATCAGGCAATAATGTGGCTGATGTAGGGTAATCTTCCGGTGATTGTCCTGATGTTGGTGAATTACCTTCCAAACCATTATAATATTTATACCTGTCCAATATTTTTACATTTTGAGCGTCATAATCTCTGCCCCGGAAAAAACGATAATCGTCATTAGAAGGGTCAGTAGTTGCATCATTGTATGCTTTGGAACTTGTGCTAAAATTAATTGAAATATCATCAAGATAATCAGCAAAAAAGCTTCTTTCATCGGCACTGCTTAAACCATCCATTCCTACATCCTGGTACTGACGGGTATTTGGATCGTTATCAAATGCCGGCACCAAAGATTGCTGTAAAGGTACCCTACCCCATACAGTTGTGTCAATCAATGCACCGTCAGTAGCTGTTGGTAATCCATTTTCAAAACTTTTCCGGGAATCTTTTAGTATATCTTCTGATATGTAACCCAGATTAAAGTATAAATCACCTCCCTGATTCCCAGCCTGGTTTTCAAGAAAAGGATCCATTAACCAAAACTCAATAAATTCAATATTTGTAGCTTCAAAATCATTGGTCTGCAATTTACGCATCATCCCTCCCCAACGAGATTGTGGATCAAGAAGACGACCATTTTCGTCAATTCCTGCTGAAATGTCTGGTACACCAGCAACATCATAATTGTACGGTCCTTTTTCTGTTGGATAAAAAGCAATATTTGTAACCTGCAGTATGGTTGGGTAACCTGTATAACTTTCCTTATTGGGAAATATTTCCTGTTCAGGAATTTCCCTAACCAAGTGACTTAGCTGATCTTCTTTTGTAATATTTGACGGGGTGGCAGAAGTATTCCTTAACAGATCCGTATTTACATTGTACCAGGCTATTTTTGCACGATTAAAACCATTTTGGCGATTATTTAAAAGATCGCCCCCGGGAAATAAATCAGGTTGCCCTTTGGGTGTACTGGCAATTACCCATGAATACTGGGCCTTAAGGTCAATAGTTGTTTTCGAACCTTCAAAATCATCAATATAAGAATTCCCTTCTTTTCCTATCGTTTTTGAATGCCCCGGAATAAGGTGGGCGAATTCACCACTAACTTCAATAGATGACGTTTCTTTTGTTTCAATAAAAGGAAGTTTATCAATGATTTTTGTTAACAAAGGAAATTCTGTACTATAATTACCGCTTAACCCCCAAATTGTGTTAGAAATAGGTTCATCACCAATATCCACTTTATTGGTTAATGGCTTTTCACTTAAGTGCAAAATAGTACCACCTAATGTGAAATTATCAGATATAATATAATCTAAATGTGTCCCCAATAAAGTTTTTCTATTGATATTAAACAAAGAGTTGCTTTCAAGACTAATTTGAATAGGAACGCCCGATTCAAGTAAGCCATGATTTAAAATTGTTACTCTTCCAAGATTGTAATCAACAAGATAATCAGAGCCTTCAACAAGTTCTACACCATTTGCCGAGGCTTTCACAGAACCCTCCGGGATATTTATGGCATTAAGGGAAATTTCTGATCCTCCACTTGAACGATAACTACCTTTTATTGTAAATTTATTTTTTTCAGCAACCTGTCGGGCTTTACTTTGTGTTGAATCGTATAATTCTTCAAAAACATACTCATTGGCAATTGCCTCATTACCAACACCAATTTTAGTTCGTAAATGTGAGCCAAAAGGTTCCCTTACCGGAAAAAACACCCTCCCATTTGAAGAATTTATTGTCACCCTTTCCATAAAATCAAAAACACCATCAGGTTGAGGATCAAGCTGAGAATTTAACTGGTCTGCATTCATCACCCTGATTAATGGTATTCCGGAAATATCCCCTTTATCAATATAATTAACACTTGTTCCTGATTTATCATTGCTATAAAAAATATCAAGATAAAAGTCCTCACTGTTTATCCGGTATGATCCTATGGAATACACATTCTTCATCATTAAATCCCAGTTTGGAGTTTCGGGTAATATTGCCGGACCTTTCAGCATTTTTAATATTAGTGTTGCCGGGGCATCAACACCACTGTTTGAGAATTCACCCACTGTATATACCCTGCCGGCAATAGTATATTCATATGCTATGGCCAGCACTTCATCATCATTTAAGGGAGAATTTAATGATATATAACCTAATTTATTATTTATCTCATATTCTGAGGCTGATAATAAGCGCGCATTTTCAACTTTTGCATAGTCAATAATCGGAACAAAGTTATCACTGATTGCCAAAGGTGCAAGAACTGAAGATATTTGGTTAATATTCCTGATACCGGTATAGGAATTATTCATTAAGCTGTATAGATTGTTCAGATCATTATATGGAAAAGTTCCTGATCCAGTTTGATTTATCAGACCTGTTGCATAAATATTATTCTGGTCTTCCGCCAAATCCATAAAACCAATAATATTTCGGGAATTGTCAAAATCGCCTGATTTATTTGTGACCCAGACTTCAATCCGGGTAATAGTAACCCTGCTATTAATCACCGGAAGGTTTTCAAGTGCACGGTCATAATTATCTTTAAAATAATGTGATAAGAAAAAATGCCTGTTTGACTCATATTCATCTACTTCAAATTCAAAATCTTCAATTTGTGCACCACCTTCAACTTCAATTACTGACGATTCTGACTTTTGTTGTGAAAATATGCTTGTTACCCTCAATTTTCCAAACTGCAAAGCTGTTTTAAGTCCAAATAAGCTTTGGCTTCCGGTTATAAGGGTTCCGGTTAAAGGAAGTGAAACATTTCCGGCCTCAATGCTTTGTATTAACTCATCTTCATCACCGGTATATGATAAAGTTGTCTGGTTCTCAAAATCAAATGTTGCTTCTGTATTATAATTAATCCCAACCTTCATTTTATCACCAATATTACCTGTAACACCCATCTGAATTTTCATATCAAAATCAAAAGTGGTGCTTCTTTGTAACTTTATGGGTAAAGTCGGGTTTTCAATTTTTGATATGTTTATCCCAAATATTAATTCTGCTGAACCCTGAGGCTTAATATCAATTACATTACTACCAAAAATTTTGTCAAAACCCTTAATATTAACATTTAGCTTTGGGTTTAAGTATTTATCAAGAAATGATTCACCCTGCCCTAAATTACCACTTGCCCTACGTTGTTGTGACCAATAATTGTTAATTGAACTTTTTCGTGTTTGGTTCCGGTACTCTTCAAGAGTCATTGAAGTTGGGTTTCGGTAATTAAAACTACCTATCTTTTTTGTAATGTTATACTCACCAGTTATCGGGTCATATTCCACTTCTGTTTTGATATTTGAAGGGTTGGATAAATGAAGTGGTGAACTCTGCGTTTTTTGCGAATATGGATTGGAATCATCCTTAAACGGATAAGGTAATTTTATAGTATCCTCAACAATAGTATCTTTTACTGATGGAGGAATAGTAATCTGAAGATTATCATTAGATTTAAAGCCAAGCTCACCGTTAGTATTTGAACTAAAAATAATAAAAAGAAAAATCAAAACTACAAAGCCCGGAAATATGTGATGTTTTCTGTTTTTCAACTACTTATGGTTTAATCAGGTATTATATATAACAAGTTATTGCATTAAACGAAATTAAAGCCCTTTTAGTGCAATTTTTATTAATTCTTCTACACTTAAATTTGAATTTTCTTTTAATACCTTGTTTAAAGTTTTGTCAACTGTTGTTTTATTAAAGCCAAGCATTACTAATGCAGAAAGTGCTTCCTCTTTTTTCAAATTACTTTCAGGAATACCAATTGATTCCGCAGAATCTGCTTTTCCTATTTTATCTTTTAGATCAATAATAACCCTCTGAGCCGTTTTGAGCCCAATTCCTTTTACACTTTTCAGGACATTAACATTACCTTCCAAAATAGCAGATTTTAATTCAATTGGGGTTAGCGACGAAAGCATCATTCTTGCTGTATTGGAACCAATTCCAGATACCGTTATCAATTGTCTGAAAAGTTCACGTTCCTGTTTTTCAAGAAATCCAAAAAGTAGCTGTGCATCTTCCCTAACCACATGATGAAGATAGAGTTTTGCACCCTCTTTACCCTCCAGGCCCGAATAAGTATTTAAAGATATATTAATGAAATAGGCAATATTCCCTGTATCAATTACTACGTATGCCGGGTTTAGCTCAACCAGTTGTCCCTGAATGTATTCGTACATTGTTAATAAATGTTAAATCCGGGGCGAAAATATAAAAAATATGGTGATTTATAGCCCAATCAAATGCTATTATTTTGGCAAAAAAAAAAAAATTTTACTTTTGTTCTCTTATCCTGACTAATTACCTTCGGTGAGGGCTTCGCCGTTCATGAATTCTCGTAATTTATAAGATATGAAACAATTTATATTATTATTTTTACTTATAATTAGCTTAAATTCTTTTTCTCAAGAAAAATTTTATCCTGTAAAAAGCATAAAGGAACTAGAGCAAAAGCTTAATGCTTCTTCTGCAAAAATAAATACTATTACCAGTGATTTTAAACAAGAAAAACACTTGGCCTTCCTTAATGACATTATAATAACAAAAGGGAAGTTTTGGTTTAAAAAAGAAAATAAATTAAGATGGGAATATACAAGTCCGTTCAAATATATGATTGTCATTAACAACGGTAAATTTATTATTAAAGATGAGGATAAAATCAACGAATATGATATTAATTCGAACAAAGCTTTTCAAGAAGTTAACAATCTAATAATAAACTCTGTTAGAGGGACTCTTTTAGAAGATGATAAATTTGAGATAACAGCGTTCAAAAATTCTTCTACTTATTTAATTTCACTTATCCCTAAAGATAGTGAAATGAGAAAAGTCTTAAATAAAATTGAATTGTATTTTGATATTTCAGATCTAAATATTAATAAAGTAAAGATGATTGAGAACGAAGAAGATTATACTATAATCTCTTTTATTAATAGAAAACTAAATGAGGATATCCTGGCAAATACTTTTATTATCAATTAGTCTTTTTTTTCTAAATGGATGCCTTAATACTAAAAGTCTTACAAAAGAAAAAAACTCAACACCTTCCAATATTTCTGCCGTACTAGGCAAAGGTTATAATACTGCTTTGTATAAAGCCAAAATAGATGTTAGAGATAAACATTTTTCAGGATTGTTTTTTTTCAAAAAAATTACTGGTTCATCCTTTAGGATCGTTTTTTTGTCTGAGATAGGTTTAAACCTTCTTGATATGGAATATAAAAATAGTTCGTTTAAAATAATCCGTTGCCAAGATTTTTTAAATAAAAAAATAATTTTAAATACTTTAAAAAACGATTTTAAATTGCTTATTGATGTACCCCCCAATAATAATAAAAACGACATATATAAAAACAGTAACAATCAGATATCTTTAATTAAAATAAAAGACAATTCAAAAAAATATTATTATTTTTGCGCACCGGATAAAAAAATATCAAAAATCATACAAGTTGATGGTTTTAAGCACATTGAAGTATTAATACAAAAATACAACAATAGTTTACCTCAAGAAATTGAGATAAATCATAAAAGAATAAAACTTAAGTTAAAACTTAGCTTAATAAACTCAAAATAATGTTATTAGGGGATTTTTATAAATATTCAATAGATGAACAAAAAGAGGGGAATATTAATACCTCTATAGAGATAAATAGTAAACACCCCATTTTTAATGGACATTTCCCTGAATTTCCGGTTGTGCCGGGTGTTTGCCAGATTTTAATGGTAAAAGAGATTTTAAGTGAGATTTTAAATGTTAACTTTCAGTTAAGTACAGCAAATAGCATAAAGTTTTTATCTTTACTTAACCCTAATGAAAACAATAAAATACAGGGCACTATATCGTATAGTAAAGAAGATGATAGTAAATTTAAAATTAATGCAACACTATATTCTGAAGGACAGAATTATTTAAAATTGAAAGGAGCGTTTTTTGAAAAAAAGTAAATCACAATATCAACAAAGATTTAAAGAAAAAAAGTGTTGTGTATTAATCCCTACCTATAATAATGCGACAACTATAACCGATGTCATCAAGGGCGTATTGGAATATTGCCATGATGTATATGTAATTAACGATGGAAGTACAGATAATACAGTTTCATTGTTAGAAGGATTCAATACATCAATAAAAATTATTAGCTACCAACAAAACCAAGGTAAAGGGCACGCCTTGAAAACTGGCTTTAGAAAAGCAATTGAAGATGGTTTTGAATATGCTGTCACTATTGATTCCGATGGTCAACATTTTGCACACGATTTACCTGTTTTTCTTGAGAAATTAGAAGACGAACCAAATGCCGTAATTATTGGCGCCAGGCAGTTGAACCAGGAAAACATGTCAGGAGGAAGTAGTTTTGCAAACAAATTCTCAAATTTTTGGTTTAAAGTGGAAACGAGTTATTCTCTACAAGATACTCAGTCTGGTTACAGGTTATACCCTTTGAAGCATATTAGTAAAATGAGGTTCTTTACCAAAAAATATGAATTCGAAATTGAAATTATGGTACGTCTTTCCTGGAGGGGGTGTAAAGTAATATCTGTCCCTATTGATGTTTTTTATCCTACAAAGGAAGAAAGAATTTCTCATTTTCGACCATTTAAAGATTTTTTTAGGATAAGTATACTTAATACAGTTCTTGTTTTTTTAGCATTAATTTTCTTCTTACCAAGAAATATAATATGGAAATACAAGAAAAAAAAACTGAAACAAATAATTAAAGAAGATATTTTTGGTAGTAATATCCCTACTCATAAAATTGCAATTTCTATTGGGTTTGGTGTTTTTATGGGAATTGTTCCGATATGGGGATACCAATTGGCAGCAGGGTTTGCATTAGCACATATATTTAAATTAAATAAAAGCATATTTTTTGTATTTGCAAATATAAGCCTTCCACCTATGATCCCTTTAATCTTATATTTAAGTTATATTCTTGGTGCTGCTCTATTTGGAGAAATAAACTGGCTTATTAATATTGATAATATTTCATTTGAAACAATAAAAGATAACTTAAAACTATATTTGGTTGGAAGTATGGCCTTGGCAGTATTAGCAGGTTCATTATTTGGTATAGCTTCATATTTTATACTAAAATTTTCAGCCCGGAAAAAATAATTACCATAAATGCAAAACCTATTTATAAATACCTATAATCTGTTTACAAGAAAAAAGTATCTGTTTATAGCTATATTAGTGGCTATTATTGCTATAACAGCTTTCTTTTTATCGAAGATTAAACTGGAAGAAGATATCAGGGCAATTATACCACGTGATGGCAAGATTGAAAAAATCAACCTGATATTAAACAACTCAAAATTTTCCGATCAAATTATATTAAACTTTTCATGTAAGGATACCAGCAAAACTGATGCAAAACTCCTAAAAACAAAAGCTGAAGAAATTGTTTCTTTTCTTGAAAAGGATACTGTCCGAATAAAAAAAATCAGGTTTAAAGTAGAAAGTAATTCTTTTCAGGATGTTTACAATTTTTTTTATAATCACATCCCTTTTTATTTATCGGATGCAGATTACAAACACCTTGAAAAAAACCTTACAGAAGAAGAAATTGAGAATACCTTGAAAAGGAATTTTAAATCTTTAATTTCCCCGGCAGGTATCGCCACAAAGAAATTTATTTTTAAAGACCCTTTTAGTATTACACCACTTGCCTTAAAAAAGTTACAGAATTTTCAATTAGATGATAATTTTACAATTTACAATTCTTGTATCTATACAAAAAACAAGAAGAATTTACTCGTATTTATTGATCCTGTATACCCTTCCAGTAATACTGATAAAAACAGGTTGTTAATTGATTCATTAGAGAATGCTATTACACAGGTTCTTGACCCAGATCCTATAGTCAACATAGAATACTATGGCGGAACAGTTGTCGCTGTGGCGAATGCAAATAGAATTAAGACTGATATAATGCTTACGGTTACAATAGCATTTGTAATAATATTTATACTTTTTTTGCTTTTTTTCAGGAAAGTGAAAGTTTTATTGCTGCTATTTCTCCCGGTAATTCTTGGGGCAGGTTTGGCAATTAGTGTTTTAACTATTATTTATGGGAATGTTTCGGTTATTGCTTTAAGTGTAGGGGCTATTTTAGTTGGCATTTCAATTGATTATTCGTTACATGCATTTACTCATTTTCGGAGCAGTGGTTCCATAACACAAACTTTAAAAGACATCTCATTGCCAATATTAATGAGCAGTTTTACCACGGCTTCGGCTTTTCTATGCTTGTTTATTGTTAATTCAGAAGCCCTGAATCAACTTGGCTTGTTTGGTGCGATTAGTATATTTTTTTCTGCACTGATAGTACTATTGCTTCTTCCTGTTTTTATATCGGGAAAAGGGTTTAAAAATCCTGAACCGAAAATTAAATTTACTTTTTTTGATAAAATTGCCGCCTTTGAAATTCATAAGAAAAAACCGGCTATCCTTATTATAATACTGCTATCGATTGTTTTCCTTTTCACTTTTAAAAACATTCGTTTCAACACTGATATTGCTACACTTAACTATCTTCCTGACCATTTAGCTAAAGCAGAAAAGAATTTAGAAGCAATAAGCTCTGAAACACAAAGTGCTGTATTTTTTGTTACCATTGGCAACTCTTTACAAGAAGCTTTGCAAAAAACAGAAAATCAAAAAGAATTGCTGCATAAGGCACAAGATAAAGGTTTGTTTTCTTCAATGTCCTCAGGTGCCGATTTACTATTATCGACACAACACCAGGAAGAAAAAATAAAGCAATGGAACTCTTTTTGGGATTCGATAAATAGAACTAAAATAGAATCGCTTATAAAAGAAAAAGGCACTAAAAATAAGTTTAAAGAAAACGCTTTCAATGAATTTTATAATTTAATTAACAAAAAATTTGAGCCAATTCCTTTAGATGACTTCAATTTTTTACAAAACAGTTTTTTAAGCAATTATATTAACACCTCTGATAGTTTATATTCTGTTATTTCAATTTTAAAAGTAACGCATAAAAATAAACCTGAATTATTTGGCCTATTTAATAAAAGTAACGATGTAATAATATTCGACAAACAATATTTCTCTAATAAATTTTTCAAGGTACTTAAAGATGACTTTAACAAGCTTGTTATATTATCCATTTTAATTGTTTTTGGTATTCTTTTATTCTTTTTTGGACGAATAGAGATCGCGTTGATTACATTTGCCCCAATAATGATCAGCTGGTTATGGACCCTGGGGTTAATGGGCTTATTTAATATCGAATTTAATATTTTCAATATTATAATATCAACATTTATATTTGGGCTGGGAATTGACTATAGCATTTTTATTATGCGTGGGTTACTTAATAATTACAAATATGGAAATCACCTGGTTACCCCATACAAACTTTCGGTTCTTTTATCGGCAATAACAACAATATTAGGGATTGGTGTCCTAATTCTTGCAAAGCACCCGGCATTAAAATCAATTGCATTGGTTTCCATATTTGGAATAGCTTCTGTTGTAATAATATCGTATACAATACTTCCTTTATTATTTACACTACTTACTACGCAAAAAGGCAAAATAAGAAAAGAGCCACTAACAATGGGGAATAGTATAATTTCGGTACTTACATTCGTTGTGTTCTTAGTCAACACAATTATTCTTACCCTTAGTATCCCCATCCTGTACATATTACCTATACCAAGAAAGTATGTAAAGTATATATTCCATTGGTTACTATACATGACTAGCCGGTTTATAGTCAAAATTAATTTTACAATAAAAAAAGAATCCATAAACAAATATAAAATTGACTTCTCAAAACCTTCTGTTATTGTATCTAACCATCAGTCTCATTTAGATCTTGTGCTCATTCTCAGATTACATCCTAAAATAATAGTGATGACAAATAAGTGGGTTTGGAACAATCCTTTTTATGGTTTTGTAGTTAGATTTGCCGATTACTTTCCAATATACAAAGGAGTAGACCAGGGTTTTGATAATATAAAGAAAAAAGTAAAAGAAGGTTATTCTATTTTAGTTTTCCCGGAAGGAACCAGGACTGTTGATGGATCAATAAAACGTTACCATCAAGGAGCTTTTAAATTAGCTGATGATTTTAATTTAGATATCCAGCCTGTTTTAATACATGGTGCATACCAGTGTATACCTAAAACAGAGTTTTTCATGCGTTCGGGGAAGATTACTACAAAATTCTTTGATCGGATTGAGGTTAAATCAGCTAATTTAGATAATAATGAAACCTATAGGCAACAGGCTAAAGACTTGACAAAATTTGCAAGAACAGAATTCGAAAAATTAAAGCTTGAAAAAGAAAATACAAGCTTTTACAGGCAACGAGTTGTAAATCAATACATTTTCAAAGGGCCAATTTTAGAATGGTATGTTAAAGTTAAATTAAAGCTTGAAAAGGACTATAAATTTTTTAATGAGAGGATTCCCCGAAAAGCAAATATCGTGGATATTGGTTGCGGATATGGTTATTTAGCGTATATGTTAAAATACACTTCTGACCAAAGAGTAATTACCGGGATTGATTATGATGATGAAAAAATTGCAGTTGCTAACCAAATAGCAACAAAGTACACAGGTATAAATTTTTTGGTGAAAGATATAACGGAAGAAGAAATTCCTGCAGCTGATGTTTATATTTTAAAAGATGTGTTGCATTATATGCCTGAAAATTTGCAAATAGAAATCTTAAATAAATGTATGAGCAGGCTCTCTGATAAAGGAATTATTATAATTAGGGATGCCGATGCTGATTTAGAAAAAAGGACAAATGTTACTAAAAAAACAGAAATACAATCAACCAAAATATTCAAGTTTAATAAAACAAAATACGATTTAACATATATTTCAGGAAAAAAAATAAGTGATTTAGCTAAAAGTAACGGGTTTATTTGTGAAAGGTTTGATAATGCTAAGAAAACATCAAATATTACATATATTATTAGAAAATGAGCAATAAGTATGATGCTATAATAATTGGTGGTGGATTAGGAGGTTTGCTCACTGGAAATATTCTAAGCAGGGAGGGGATGAAAGTTCTGGTAATTGAGCAAAACAATAAATTAGGAGGCAGTATTCAATCTTTTGCTAAAAAGAAAACCATATTTAATACCGGGCTAAATTATACCGAAAGTCTTGGGGATGGAGAAGTACTTAATAAATATTTTAAGTACTTTAAAATAATGGATAAGCTGAAAATAAAGCAGTTAGATATTGATTGTTTCAATAAAATAAGTTTTGGAACAGATGATATCGAGTATCCGCTGGCACAGGGTCATGATAATTTCGTTGAAAAACTATCTGTATACTTTCCGGGAAGTGAGAATAGTTTAAGAAACTACATCAAAACCATTAAAAACACATGCGAAGCATTCCCATTATACACTTTTGATACCTCTTCGGGAATTAGTACAGATGAAAGGGTTTTGCAACAAAGTGCGTATAAATATATACAATCTGTCCATCCTGACAGGAAACTACAACAAGTATTAGCAGGAATGAACCCATTATATGGGGGTGTGGTTGAAAAAACCCCACTTTATGTCCATGCTTTAATTAATTACTCATTTATTAATAGCGTATGGAGGTTGGTAGATGGGAGCTCTCAGATTGCTGCCAGGATTGCTGATGGAATAAAAAGCAATGGTGGCGAAATAATGCTGTCTTCAAAAGTTGTATCTATCGGTGGGAAAAACAAGCAAGTTCAATACATTAAATTAGAAAATGGTGAAAGTATTTTTGCAGATAAGATTATTTCAAATATGCATCCTGCCAGTACCCTAAAATTAGTACCTCCGGAATTATCAAAAAAAGTTTATCAAAAAAGAATAACATCGCTTGAAAATACAATTGGTATGTTTACCATTTATATCGTACTAAAGAAAAATAGTTTCTCTTACTATAATCATAACTTTCATCATTTTACTAAAGAAAATGTTTGGACTACAAATTATAAAGAAAGTAATTGGCCGGAGCACTACTTTTTATACACCCCGGCTATCTCAAAATCTGATAAATGGGCAGATGGACTTATTGCTATGACTTATATGAATTATAACGAAGTTAAAAAATGGGAAAATACATACATTGAGAATAGAGGAGAAGAATATCTTGATTTTAAAAGAAAAAAAGCAGAAAAGTTAATTGATTCTATTGAGAAGAAATTTCCAAACATAAGACAATCTATTGATAGCTATTACACTTCCACCCCTCTTACTTATAGAGATTATACAGGAACAGTTGATGGCTCTTCTTATGGAATATTAAAAGATTATAATGATCCTTTTTCGACAATAATAACACCTAGATCAAGGATAAAAAACTTATACTTTACAGGTCAGAATTTGAATATGCATGGTATTTTAGGAGTAACAATCAGTGCTGTTTTAACAAGTGCTGAAATAATTGGTTTTGACTATTTATTAAAAAAAATACATAAAGAATAGTATGGATAATAAATTCGATGTAGTTATTGTTGGAAGTGGAATAGGTGGCTTGTTGAGTGGAGCAATTTTAGCAAAAGAAGGAAAAAAAGTTTGTATCCTTGAAAAACATTACCAAATAGGTGGAAACCTACAGGTTTTTAAACGTAAAGGATGCCATTTCAGTGTTGGGATGCATTATGCAGGGACCCTGGATAAGGATCAAATTATGTATAAGATTTTTAGTTATTTAAACATATATAAAGATTTAAAAATTAAAAAACTGGATGAAGATTGTTTTGAGAAAATAATAATTGGCGATAAAGAGTACTGCTATGCCATGGGAATGGAAAACTTTAAAAAAAAGCTTATCAGTTATTTCCCAGAAGAAGAAAAGGCAATTGAGGCTTATTCGCAAAGAATAGATCAAATTTGGGAATCATCAAATCTACTAAATTTAAGGGCACAGAATTTAGATGAAATGTCACAATATGACGAATATGAAGAAAATGCATATGACTATATAAAATCAATAACCAAAAACAAAGAATTAAGAGCTTTGTTAGCTGCAACAAATGGACTTTATGCAGGCATAAAAGAAAAATCCCCTCTTTTTACACATGCTATTATTAATAATTTCTTTATAAAAAGTGCTTGGCGAATAGCTGAAAGCGGGGAAAACATTTCAGATTTGCTGAAACAAATCATAGAAAACAATAGAGGAAAAGTTTTTACCCAAAAAGAAGTAAAACGTTTTGAATTTAAAGGTTCAGAAATTTCTTCTGCTATAGTTGAAGATGGGGAAAAGTTTTATGCAGAAAATTTCATCTCCAATATACACCCAGTTTCAACAATAAAGCTTGTAGGACCTGGGAAATTTAGAAAGGCGTACACTAAAAGAATTGAAAGTTTAGAAAACTCAATATCTTCTTTTTCCCTTTTTATTGTGTTAAAAAAGAGAACCTTAAAACATATTAACTCAAATATATATCATCATTTAAAAACCAGTACTGTTTGGAAAAATGCCCAATACACTAAAAATGACTGGCCAACGGGTTATATGATGTACACTACAGAAGACCCAAATAACGAGGGATATGCAGAAAGCTTAGTTGCCCTTGCTATGATGAAGTTTGAAGATGTGAAGCAATGGGAAAATACAACCGTTAATAAAAGAGGTGATGACTATTTAAAGTTTAAAGAGGAGAAAACAAAAAAACTGTTAGGTTTAATTTCCATGAAATTCCCATCCGTAGAAGAGAGTATTGACACAATATATAGCGCAACACCATTAACTTACAGGGATTATACTGATACTTATGAAGGGGCAATGTACGGAATTATAAAAGATTGTAATGATCCTTTACGTACATTGATTTCTCCAAAAACCAGAGTACCAAATTTATCATTAACCGGACAAAATGTTGGTTTACATGGAATGTTAGGTGTAGCCATGGCTACTTTTCAAACCTGTGCTACAATTATTGACATCAATAAAGTAATTACAGATATCAATAAATTCTAAATATAATGAAAAAGCCTTTTTACAAAAAAAAGCGATACATATTCCCCTTTATTTTTCTTATTCTTATATTGGGTCTGATTATCTTTTTTGAAGTAACTGTCCATTTAGACCCTCCAGTTATATCAGACACTTCTGCCTTAAAATTACAGAGGAAAAAAATCGATAATAATTTTTACACTTTAGAAGGTTCATGGCTTAAAAAAAACAAGTATGGTTTATGGGAACTTTATTTAAATGGAAATGACTTTGAATTAGGTGTAAAAAACGGGATTCTTGCCAAAGAATTAATAGACTATCAGGAAGAAGCGTTTGTAGAAAGTATTAAAGAAATAATTCCTTCAAATTTCTATCTAAGCTTTCTAAAATACTTTGTTGCATGGTTTAATAAAGATATTGATACACACGTACCTTTAGAATATAAAAGAGAAGTCTATGGGATATCTTTAAATGCTTCAAAAGAATACGATTTTATTGCCCCTAATTATCATAGAATTTTAAATTACCATGCAGCCCACGATATTGGTCATGCATTACAGAATTTGAATTTGGTTGCTTGTACTGCTTTCGGTGTAAACAGTTCCAGATCTGAAGATAGCACCCTTTTAATTGGGAGGAATATGGATTTTTACACAGGTGATAAATTTGCAGAGAACAAAATTATTGCATTCTATAAACCAGACAGTGGTTATAATTTTACATTCATAACTTGGGGGGGATTAATAGGTGTTTTAACAGGAATGAATGATCAGGGTTTAACAATAACCATAAATGCAGCTAAATCAAATATCCCTTCATCTGCCAAAACACCGGTTTCTATTTTGGCAAGAAAAATATTGCAATACGCCTCAACTATTGATGAAGCCTATAAAATAGCCAGTAGCTATGAGACCTTTGTATCTGAATCTTTTTTAATAGCATCGGCAAAAGACAAGCATATGGCTATTATTGAAAAATCTTCTGATAAGATAGGAATGTACGAACGTAACGATGATGAAATTATACTTACTAACCATTATCAAGGAGAAACTTTTAAAAATTCAGAAATGACCATTGAAAATAGAAAAGAAAGTGGCTCTGTATACAGGTGGGAAAGAACAGAAGAACTACTAAAAGAAAAAGAAAAACATAATGTAAGTTCATTTGCTACTATTTTAAGGGATCAAAAAGGGAAAGGAGGTAAAAACATTGGAATGGGGAATGAAAAGGCGATTAATCAACTCTTAGCTCACCACTCTGTTATTTTTAAACCTGAACAGCTTCAAATTTGGGTTTCAACTTCACCATACCAGCTTGGTGAATACATTGTTTATGATTTAAATACTATTTTTTCAGATACATTAGACTTCTATTCAGATGTTTTTGACAGTTCTCTCACTATTAAAGCAGATCCTTTTATAAACTCAGAAGAATATATAAAATTTAAAAAGTATAAAGAGATAACTAAACTGTTACAAAAAAACTTAAACCAGGAATCAATAAAACCATTTGATGAGGATTTCTTCGAAAATTATAGAAAACTAAATCCTGAATACTATTATACTTCATATATAATTGGTGAATACTATAGAAAAATAAAAAACAAAAACAAAGCACTTAAATATTACAAAATGGCACTTCAAAAAGAAATTCCAAGGCAGGATGAAGTTAATTTAATAAAAGAGA